>DDYT01000071.1 GCA_002348095.1 Erysipelotrichaceae bacterium UBA2227
CATGTTTGCCCAAGCTGCCTCGAAGGTTTCAGTTTTACCTAAAGACGGCGACCAGGTCATCGTCGTAGGGGGAGTCTCCGTTTTTGAAGCCAGCGGACAGATGCAGCTGTATGTCAGCCGACTGATCCCGCAAGGTCTCGGAGCCCTTTATGCAAAACTGGAGGCATTGAAAAGGAAACTTTCTGAGGCAGGTTTTTTTGATGATTCCAATAAAAAACCGATTCCGGCTTTTCCTGAGTCCGTCGGTATCATCACATCAAAAAATACGGCCGCATACCAGGATGTAACCTCTACGCTGATGCGCCGATGGCCTGTCGCGAAAGTGGTCCATTTTCACAGCGCCGTTCAAGGAGAGGGATCGCTTGAGCAACTGATTGAAGCCCTGCAGATGGCTGATCGCAGTCATCTGGATGTGATTCTCATGGTCCGCGGCGGAGGTTCGATCGAGGATTTATGGACGTTTAATGAGGAAGCATTGGTGTTGGCCATTGCCCGATGCAAAACGCCGGTGATTACCGGGGTCGGACATCAGAGTGATGTCACCCTGGCTGATTTTGCTGCAGATTTGCGAGCACCGACCCCGACCGGAGCTGCGGAAATGGCTACTCCGGATCAGCAGGATGTCCGATATCAGCTGTCACTGAACCGCAACAATATCATTAACAAGACCAATAAGATTTTAAGTGAGCGCAGATTACGTTTGGATCAGGCTGAAAACCACCGATATCTTGCCGATCCGATGCGTCTCGCCAACGGGTTTCATCTGACGCTTTCCTTTGTCACTCAGCAGTTGGATAAACAGCAATTGCGTGTTAGTCGCGGTAAAAAACAGATCGATGATTACCGAATGCAGCTGGCGGGGCGCAGTAAAGACGGATTATACCGTGGCCATTCAGCATTAGATCAGATGAGTGCACAAATCAGACATCATCTGACATACCACGTTAAGCATAATGATGATAAAATAAAACTGCGAAAGCAACTGTTGCATTCGCTCTCACCGTTGGCTGTTTTGAACCGGGGGTACGCAATTACTTATCAGCAAGCCAAACTGATCACTTCGATCCGGCAGCTCTCATCAGATCAGCCGCTGATTATCCGATATTCCGACGGAACCGTCGAAAGCCGTATTACAAACATAAAGGAGTCAGACCATGGAAAAACAAACCTTTGATCAGGCGATGAAACGATTGAACGAAATCGTTACAGCGCTGGACAAAAATGAATTGGAACTGGAGAAGGCAATCGCTTTATTCGAAGAGGGTTTGCAGCTTGTTGAGTTTTGTGAAGGAAAACTGAAAGGTTTTGAGGACAAAATTGAACGGTTGCTGAAAAAAGATGATCATACCCGGGAGCAAAAAAATGAAACTGACATTTGAGGATTATCTCTACGAAATCTATGGGCCGATGACGCAATCCCGCTTAAAAGATTCGGCGATGTACTCGCTTATGGCTCCTGGCAAGCGCATTCGGCCGTTGTTGCTTCTGGCAGTGCTGAAGGATTACAGTTGTAATCCGGAAATCGGTTTGGATGCTGCAGCTGCTCTGGAAATGGTACATACATATTCATTGATTCACGATGATCTGCCGGCCATGGATGATGATGATTATCGTCGCGGTCGATTGACAAATCACAAGATGTATGACGAGGCAACGGCCATTTTGGCAGGGGATGCTTTGCTTACACAGGCATTTGCGCAAATTACCCGCTCTCAGCTGTCCAATGATGTTAAGATTCAGCTGATTGATGAACTTGCTTCAAGTTGTGGCGGCGAAGGCATGATATTAGGTCAGATCCGTGATATCGAGGCAGAGAATACGCCGATCGGTTGGGATCAGCTGCTGATGATTTATCTTTTAAAAACCGGGAAACTGCTGTCAAGTGCACTGGTGATGGGTGCAATTATTGCCGGAAAAAGCCAGGACGTTTCCTTATGGCGCAGGATCGGTGAAAATCTCGGATTGGCTTTTCAAATCCAGGATGATATCCTCGATGTGACCAAAACGACTGAAGAACTGGGGAAGACAGCGAACAGTGATGTCGCGAATCACAAATCGACAGCCATCACTCATCTCGGTTTAAAGGCAGCAAAAGAAAAAATGAACCTGATTTACCAGGATGTTCTTGAAGATCTTGACAGTCTGAAGCTGAACGGATCGGAAGTACGCAGCATAATTGAACTGTGCAGTCATCGCCAAATCTAGGAGGGAACATGGATCTACGATCAATCAGACATCCGGAGTTTCTAAAGAACTTAACCATACGGCAGTGCAACGAACTGGCGAAGGACATTCGTTCTTTTCTGATTGAAAACGTTTCGAAAACCGGAGGTCATTTGTCGAGCAATTTGGGTGTCGTCGAACTGACGATTGCACTTCATAAAGTGTTTGATTCTCCGAATGACAAAATCATTTTTGATGTGGGTCATCAGAGTTATGTACATAAGATACTGACGGGAAGGGCAGAGCGGTTTTCTACGCTTCGTCAGTATGACGGCTTATCCGGCTTTAACAAGCGCAGTGAAAGTGTGCACGATGTCTGGGAGGCCGGTCATTCCTCAACATCGCTTTCTGCAGCCTTGGGAATGGCTGTCGCACGTGATCTCAGCAAAGAAAATCATCATGTCGTTGCTTTGATCGGGGATGGGGCGATCATTAACGGTATGGCCTTTGAAGCTCTCAATCATATCGGAGAGCTCAAGAAAAATGTGATCATCATTTTTAATGATAACAATATGTCCATTTCAAAGAATGTCGGTGCGATGAGCAATGTTTTTGCCCGGTTACGCGCCAGTAAACCGTACAATTCTTTAAAACAGGATGTCAAAGATGTTTTGAAGACCAATGCGGTCGGAAACACCGTGCTAAGAGGTATGACCGCAGTCCGGGACACGCTGAAATCACACATCGTCGACTCCTCTGTTTTCGGTGAACTGGGCATTGAATATCTGGGCCCGATCGATGGCCACAGCATGAAAGAACTGATTCGTGCACTGGAAACCGCCAAGCAGCATCAGGGGCCGATCGTCATTCATGCGATTACAAAAAAAGGAAAGGGATACCCGCACAGCGAATCAGATAATGACGGATTGTGGCACGGTGTCAATCAGTTTGATCCTGATTCCGGAACATTTAACAATACCTTGCCTGCGAATCATGCGTCTTGGTCATCCATTTACAGCGATACCCTTGTCCGATTTGCTAAGTCAAATCCGAAAATCACAGCCATTACGCCGGCGATGATCCAAGGATCAAAACTTGAAAAATTCTTTGCTTTGTTCGAAGACCGCAGTTTTGACACTGGGATTGCCGAAGAACATGCGGTTACCTTTGCCGCAGGATTGGCCATTGCCGGATATCGGCCGTTTTTGAGCATTTACTCAACATTTTTACAAAGGGGTTATGATCAGGTCAATCATGATATCTGCCGTATGGATCTGCCTGTGGTCATTGGGATCGATCGTGCCGGTTTGGTCGGAGAAGATGGGGATACCCATCACGGTGTTTTTGATATCGGTATTCTGCGACCCTTGCCCAATCTGATCATGGCTTGTGCCAAGGATGCTGATGAGGCGCAGGACTTGCTGTTTACCGCATTTGAACAAAACCATCCGTTTGCGATCCGCTATCCGCGCGGTTCTGCCCCTTATCGCGAAAAAACAGAACCCGAATACATTCCGATCGGCTGTTGGGAGATACTAAACCATTTTGATGGAAATCGGGTCGCAGTCATCAGTTACGGTCCGGATGTTTTGCGTATACTTCAGAAGGTGCAGGTCAATCAGATGGCTGTCACCGTCATCAATGCCCGTTTTATCAAGCCGTTGGATCTCAAGGTGATTAAGATGTTGGCAGACCAAAACATGTCTGTATTCGTCTATCAGCCGGACATGGATGCCGGCGGACTGGCTTCAGCGATCCTTGAACTTTGCTCTAAAAACAAATGGAGCATCGACCTTACTTCCATCGGAATCAATGACGAATATATACCACACGGTGCCAGCGGTATTTTAAGAAAGAAGTACGGTATCGACATTAACAGCCTTTTTGAGCGCATTTGCGAGGTCACTGGTAAATAAAATGCGCTTGGACATAAAACTAACCGAACTATATGATATTTCGCGTCAGAAGGCGCAAGATGCGTTAAAACAGGGACGGGTTTTCGTCAACGGTAACAATGTGTCTAGAAATTCGTTTGAAGTCAGTGAAACGGATTTGATCGAACTGAGACAGGACAGCATTGAATTTGTTTCCCGTGCAGGTCATAAACTTGAGGAAGTCTTGCTGAAGCATTCGGTGGACGTTACCGGATGCAACTGCATTGACATCGGTTCCTCCACCGGGGGATTTACGGATTGCCTTTTACAAAACGGTGCACTTTCGGTGACGTGTGTCGATGTCGGAACCAGTCAGCTTCATCCAAAACTGCGTGAGGATAAGCGTGTTATCGTGATGGAAAACACCAATGCCCGAAATCTGAGCGTTGAGATATTTCCGCACTTGTTCGATTTGCTGGTCATGGATGTTTCGTTTATATCCTTAAGGCTTCTGTTGGAGAATGTTGCCTCGCTTGTAAAATCTGGGGGAAAACTGTTTGTTCTTTTCAAACCTCAGTTTGAAGTCGGCAGAAAGTTTGTCAGTAAAAGCGGAGTTGTTACCAATCTGAAAGAAGTGGAGAAGTCGCTTCAGGATTTTCGTAAGTGGTGTCGAAGTCTTGATCTGCTCATTCACGATTGCCACGTTTCGTCTCTGACCGGTCGAAAGGGTAACCAGGAATATGTTTTCTACCTATCCAAAAAGTAGCAGGGAGGAATTGCCTTGATTCGCCAGTTAACCGTGAAAAATTTTGTATTGATTGATGAAATCAGCATTGATTTGTCTTTTGGAATGAGCGTTTTTACCGGGGAAACCGGTGCCGGAAAATCATTGCTGATCGATGCGATCGGTTTGTTGTGCGGTGACCGGGCATCCAATCAGTATATTCGTAAAAACGCTGCATCGGCTTTCATTGAAGGGGTTTTCGAAGTGAGTGAGACATCAAAGGCGGCCGAGAAATGCCGCGAGTATGATATCGATCCTTCGGATGTGATCATCATCAGCCGGGAGATTTATACGGACGGTCGTTCTTCCTCAAAAATCAATCACCGGCTCACTCCATTGTCTGTCATTCGTGATCTTACTTCCGCCATCATCGACATTCACAGCCAGCATGATTCACAGTATTTGCTCAATGATAAATATCATTTGTCACTTTTGGATGAGTTTACCGGGAAAAATGAGCTTTATCTGACTGTTAAAAGCAAATTTGAAGACTATGATTTGCTTGTAAATGAGGTAAACGACAAGTCTTCTAATGAATACAATACGGATGATCTGGATTTTTTGAACTTCCAAATCCGGGAAATCGAATCATTTAACCCTTCGCAAGAAGATTTCGATGCTTTGGAAACAAGACAGCGCAAACTTATGGCTTATGAAAAGTTAAGTAAGCTGGCACTGTCGTCACTTTCACTGCTTGAAGATACCGATGCGGTCAAAGAGAAACTCTTTGAATCCTATAAGAACCTGCTGTCCTGCCATGAAGATCCGACACTGATGGAATTGGGGAGTCAACTGGAGTCGCTCTATTATCAGATCGAAGATACTGCAGATGCCCTCAATCACCATGTATCATCGTTGGAGTTTAATGAGGAAGATCTGAATATCATCCAACAGCGGCTTTTTGAATATGGTAAATTAAAGCGCAAGTATGGCAACTCGATCGATCTGATCATCAAGAAAAAGGAAGAGTTTCAAGACCGTGTTTATACGATCGAAAACCGTCAGGATGTACTGGAGGAACTGATCAAAAAGCGGGACATCGCCTTTGATGAATATCAGAAGGCATCTTTGGCCCTTACTTCCTTACGCAAAGAAAAAGCTTTGCGGCTTCAAGATGCCATTTTACGTCATCTCAGTGATTTGCAGCTTGAGAACACGCGGTTTGTGATTGATATCAGTACAGTCAGACCCAGCAGTCTTGGTAATGATAAAGTCGTGTTCATGATTTCGACCAACCCCGGTGAACCGTTGCGGCCGCTAAGCAAGGTTGCCA
>DDYT01000045.1 GCA_002348095.1 Erysipelotrichaceae bacterium UBA2227
CTGAGCAGTAATACTACAAATATCAGTGTTCTTTTCATGATTTTCCTCTTTCTTTAATTTTAGAACGAATTGCTTAAAACTTATAATCCAAACTTCATGTTAATCAGAGACAGACTGTTCAGAATTTAGCTTCGGCGACTAGAATATGCTTCTGTTTTACTTCGCTACACTATATTCAAGTCGGGTTTCCCCAATAATCCATTCTAGTACTGTACCTTCTGTTACGATTGTCCGAAACACTGAGTCGTGTTTTCCTATGTTGAATCGACTGGGAGGCTGCTTTGCCAATAACAATGCGCTTCCCTTTTTAACATGAATACAGCTTTCTCCTTTTTCAAAGGATAATTCTTTGTTGGTGTGATTGTGATATCCCCAATCAATCGATATCGATCCGTCATTCAATATTTCAATGTCATTGATATACGGTGTCAATGTCTTTTGTCGTGATGATATCCAGAGTATCGTTGTAACGACTAGTCCACCAATAGCTAAACCGTAGACAATGGATTGCTCATTGATCTCGATCACCTCCATCCAAGATTCCTTGTTAGACACATTCTCGCATGTTCCGGTTAGTTTTCGGTTAGTTTTTTCGAATTTACCCAAAATTTGTTTACTTAGGCTAACATTTATATATTTTTTGTCAATCCACACATATATGATGAAAAACAACATTGATCATTTTTCGTTAATTTTAACGTTATGTTTAAAAAAGGTCTTAATAAGCAAATACCGAACCAACCAATCCGGCAAAACTCTATAGAGGAAAATATCGATGTGGGCTGAAAGAGTCGTCGTAGATCACTATGTTCAACGTCAAATATATGATAGAGTAACTCAGTGATCTTATCACCGCATAGCCGAGCACATGCATGAATGACTTTGTGGCTCGATGGCAAAAGAAAAACGCGAATACATTGTATCCGCGAAAGATGTGTCGAGTGTTTTGCTTAATGTACGCATATATCCAACGACGATGTACTAATCGAACAGAGTACACGTGGCAATGAAGATTTAATAGAATGAACGGTAAGAAAGGAAACCTGAGGCTTTGCGATCCAGACGGTCAGGGTTATTTATCACTTCGTGATAATAATAGCCCAGCATTAAGAGATGCACCACTGACCACACCGGAAAAGCTGGCGGACTATGTTCTTATATCAATAAGTCATATCCTCATCTACAAGAAATAAATCAAAGCCGATCAAGAGTCACAATCTCTTGCAAACAACCATCATATGTCACTATTCACACACAATTCGCATAGTTTATGCAAAAAACGACAAAATTCGGCACCGTTTGTCACGATTGTCTCATAAACTAATGACTTCAATGACAAAGAAAAACCCGGTTCCTGAGACCGGGTTCTAAAATACAATTATGGTCTTGCGAAGTTCGTATCTAATGAGTAAGTCCCTGAACCGTAAACACATGTAAAAGCAGAGATTGCCCCATTTGCTGCTGTGAATGTTACATTAGTATCAGGAGATGTCCAACCTCCTGTAGTAGCTACTGCTAAAGCAGCTTCAGTGTAAAGTGTTCTGCAATTTGATTGGTCTCTAGATGCTTGAGCCTCCTCGATATAATTCAATAATGCCGGAATCAGGATCGCTGCCAAGATAGCGATGATAGCGATAACAACGATCAATTCAATGAGGGTAAAGCCTTTTTTGTTTAATAATTTTTTCATTTTTACTTCTCCTTTAGGTAAATTTAACTACAATTGGCATGATTTGTCAATATGCATTTTCTATGCATAATGACCTTTCATTTTTACCGTCCTAATAAGCGCTTCAGCAACTCAGGATTACTGGTGATGTCTTGGGCGGTGGCGTGAGAAATAGTTTGTTCGACAACGAGTCTCGCGAGATTGGACTCAAATGTCTGCATTCCGTATCTCATACCGGTTTGAATCGCTGTATTGATTTGGAAAATCTTGTTTTCACGGATAAGATTTCCAATAGCGTCCGTCATAAGCATGATCTCGTGACACGCAATCCGGTCGGAGTTATCGATTCTCGGAAGCAGTGCCTGGGAGATGACCCCTTTTAGAGTTCCGGCCAATTGGGTGCGGATTTGGGGTTGTTGATGCGGCGGGAATACATCGATGATACGGTCAATCGTAGCCGGAGCTCCGATGGTATGTAAGGTTGATAGTACCAAGTGTCCGGTTTCTGCCGCAGTCAAAGCGAGACTGATGGTTTCGTGGTCGCGCATTTCCCCGACCAGGATGACATCCGGATCTTCACGTAGTGCTGATCTCAGAGCTTCCTGGAACCCCTTGGCATCATGATGGATTTCACGCTGATTGATCAGACTGACTTTTGACTCATGCACATATTCGATAGGATCTTCCAAAGTGATTATATGGCACGGCTTGTTTAAATTGATATGGTCCATCATCGCCGCAAGCGTTGTAGATTTACCGGAGCCGGTCGGTCCTGTGACAAGGATCAGCCCACGTGGTTCCATGGCAAGTTCTTTTAAAACATCCGGAAGACCTAGTTCCTCAATCGTCGGAATATGGTTGTTTAACAAACGCATGGCCATAGCATAGTTGCCACGTTGACGGTAAACATTCAAACGATAACGGTATCCCTTTGCATCCGAGTACGCAGTATCGATGTCGTGTCCGTCATGATACATGGCTTTCTGTGCCGGAACAAGCAAGTTATTAATCAATTCCCTCATTACTTCATTGGTCAGAACCGGCATTTTCAACCGTTCTAAAGAACCGACCCGACGTACGATCGGCGGCTGGCCTGCTACAAGGTGGACATCTGAACATTTATGTTTTTGTGCATACTCAAGAATTGATTCGAACATGGTTTTCCTCCCCTATTACTCAGTCGAATACAGGATTCTGATTCCTTCTTCAACTGATGTTGTCCCCTTTTCAATTAACTCCATGACTTCATCTCTTAACATTCTCATATTTTTCTCTGCCGCATAAGCCTTCAACTGATCCATACTTGCTCTTTTGGAAATCATTTGTTCAAGATGTGAATCTATGAGAATGATTTCAAATACGGCCGTACGACCTGAATATCCTGTTTTATTGCAATTCTGACATCCTTTGCCCACATAGGCAGTTTCCAGATTCGATCTCAATAACAGATTATCTGAACTTGTGACCGGCAGTTTAGTCTTACAGTGCGGACAAATCTTTTTGACCAGACGTTGCGACATAACACACTTAACAGACGATGCTACTAAGAACGGTTCAATTCCCATATCAATTAAACGTACAACAGTAGATAAAGCATCGTTGGTATGGATGGTGGACAATACAAAGTGACCGGTAATAGCAGCACGAATAGCAATTTCCGCGGTTTCACTGTCACGGATTTCCCCAACCATGATAATGTCAGGGTCCTGACGCAGAATAGAACGTAATCCCCCGGCGAATGTTAATCCGGCACGCGCATTTACATGAACCTGATTGATCCCTTCAAACTTACGTTCGATCGGATCTTCAACGGTAATAATATTTTTCTTAGGATCGGCCATCTTGGCGAGCATGGAATAGAGTGTAGTTGTTTTACCGCTACCCGTAGGACCTGTAACAAGCAAGATGCCGTGGGGAAAGCGAATGGCTTTTTCAATGGTACTTTGTGTATATTCGGATAGTCCCAAACTGGATAAGTTATAAGTAATGGTACGGTCAGCACCTAACAGACGCATAACCACTTTCTCACCAAAGGCTGTCGGTAAGCTGGATACACGAATATCGACCGCGAACACATCGTTTCTAAATTGGAAACTGCCGTCTTGCGGGATACGTTTCTCCGCAATATTCATACCTGAGATAATTTTTATCCGGGTAACGATGAGATTGTGTGCTTCACTGCTCAGTTCATTGTGAACTTGCAAGTCACCATCGATACGCATACGGATTCGGGTAAAGTGCTCTTCAGGTTCAATATGAATATCGGATGCATTCTGTTGGTAAGCTTCCATTATCAACGAGTTGACAAGTTTAACTATCGGGGCGGAGTCAACGCGTTCTGCCATATTGGCATCATCAATAGCATCCTGATCATTGGAAATGATCGTAACACCACTATACTCATCCTTAAGATTTTCCATGATGTTATCGGCCGAACGCTTGGTATAAACACGTTGGATGGCCTTCTCAATTTCTGTCTGAGGAGAAAGTACCGTCTTTATTTCCAAACCGGTAATCATACCGACATCTTCTAAACAGGCAAAGTCCAAAGGATCATTCGATGCTATGGTTAACGTACCGGACTTTAAATTAACCGGAACAATCGTATAACGTTTTGCTAAAGATTCCGGAACCAATCGGACTGCATCTAATTCAACTGAAAAGATCGGGGATTCCAAATATTCAACACCGAGCCTTTTCGCTAACGGCCGCAAAATGTCTTTCTCGGTCGCAAATCCAAGTTCAGTTAAAACAACTCCCAATCGCTTCTTGGTAGCTCGTTGTTGGACAAGGGCTTGTTCAAGTTGACTTGCGGTAATGATTCCCTCATCGATCAGTATTTGCCCCAATGGCATAGCTTTCATTCATAATCCTCCTGACTATATAAAAATCAAGTAACTTCCTATATAATAATAACGTGTGAGGTCTAACATATGCAAACTCTAATTACCACTATTTTCTTTATTTTTGGCAGTATACTCGGTTCTTTTTATAATGTCGTCATTTATCGGCTTCCCAGAAAAGAATCGGTAGTATTCGGTTCATCCCACTGTCCAAATTGCAACACACCTATAAAACCCTATGATTTGATCCCTATTCTAAGTTATTTTATCTTGAAAGGAAAATGTCGTAATTGCAAAGCCGCTTTCTCTTTTCGCTATGCTCTAATTGAGTTTGTTACCGGAGGGCTGTTTGCTCTTACTTACCATATATTCGGATATTCATGGCTTACATTCATTGGCATACTGCTTGCCTCTGTTCTAATCATCATAACCGCAATTGACATTGACACTATGGAGATATATGACACATTTCAAGTGATCCTTCTGTTTATAGCCATAGCTTATATCCCTCAATCCGGATTACCTATCGGTGATCACTTGATCGGATTCTTTATCATAAGCATACCATTTTACATCATCGCCCTTCTCACCAACGGAATGGGCGGAGGTGATATCAAACTGATTGCAATGGGAGGACTGTTGTTAGGATGGAAAGCGACCTTAGTCGCATTCTTTATCGCAAGCATTACCGGAGGTATCGTTGCTATACTGCTGGTTTTATTAAAACAACAAGGCCGAAAGTCATTGATTGCCTTCGGCCCGTATCTATGCCTTGGTATCTACATTGCCTTTATATACGGAAATTCTATTTTTGACTGGTATATTCGACTTTTCTCCTAATCATTATGATCATGAATCAAGTTGTCTCGGCCAGGGATAAAATCACCGCTGTAATCTTTTGGATTCGGATGTGGAATAAGTTTATGAATCATATATACATCAATGACCAACATAGCTTCGCCGGTCTCAAAATCAAACGAAGCTTCATTTAAGTAGACGGTTGTATTCCATGTCGAAATATCTCTGGTTATATGTCTGAATTGCGTATAGTCTGTCTTAACTCTGTAACTGAACCGGGAGTGCAACAACTGAGATGTCGTTGTAGGTATACCTGGGGCTGACAGAGCTTCTTTATTATAGTCCAAAATCAGCGAACGAATTTTATACATCGGATCATACAATTCAGAAACGGTCGATTCCGGTGAACTGATGACCGGCTGAGTAAACTGTGCTCCGATAACGATTGTTTCATGCAATGTTGTCAACGGGAGCATCCAACGGTCAAACTGTGCGGCATTCATCGGGGTTTCAATTTTATTCAGTTCAGCTCCGACTTCTTTATAGAGTTCTTCTCTTCGGACCTTAAGAATAGGTTCGAGGGGTAACGTAGCATCAACAATCATCTTTTGTGTCTCGAGACCAGAGAGCCTTATCTTATTGGCATCAATTCTGTTATTTAGAGGTAAAACAATAAATGCAATCATCAAACCACCCACTGCAATCAATCCCATCACAAACAACAAGAATGCTTCTCGTCTGGATAGTTTCATATTACTTACCTCCCTTCATCTGGACTTTCATGGTGCCACGATAACGCCTCAATGTCTCATCATAGCGATATCCATCGTAAATGACATCTTTAAAGAATCCGGTTCTTTGTAATCTGAGTGCATAGTTGGAAGAATCTGAAGGATATGGTCCAATAATTTCAAGGGATATCCACGAGTTAATATATGAGACCTTTGTAATACGGATGCCTTGAGGAAGATTGTCAAACAGTATTTTCAAAATATCTTGATCGAATCTTGGTATATAGTCCAAAACATCAATGATACTGCTTACTTCTGCTTTTAACGAATCCAACTGTTTGATATTTGCTTGCATGGTCGAAATTTCATTTAACTTACGAATAACCAATGGATCATTGATATAGCTTTCAATGGATGCAATTTTGCTTTCTAATGCAGAATTATCAAAAAACAACTTTAATGAATAGGTACCAAGGGCGAGTGCTACGATAAGAACAATTCCTAAATACATTATACCCGGGGATGTTCTCTCACTGCGTGCCTTCTGAATTAATCGGTAACTCTCAAGTAAGTTCATGTCTTTCTTTAGCATATCATCACTTCCTTATCAAAGCGCCATAAGCATTGACGTATTTGGTCTGAAACCCTACTGATGAAATAAATGACTGCGGCATCTGTAATATGTCACACGGCACAAACAAACTGTCAAACAATACCTTTTGAATATCAGGCAAGAGCTCGTCCATCCCCATCAAAACGATTTTTTTGATCGCTTTTTTGCTTCTCGTATAGGAGAACTGAATCATCTTATTGATATTATCTTCGACAATCGGAATAACTGATTCCTTATCTCCTTCGGAATAGGATACAAGTCTTGCATTTCTCGAAAGCACATACATTCCGCTTTCAAAAAGGTATAGACGCAAATTTGCATTACCGACGTCAACCAAAATCACCGGATCATCATCCGTAAACAATCTCGCTTCATTGGCAAGTTTTATAACAGCATTGGTGGCGGAGTCGATAGCAACTATATTACGTTTCGCTTTTTTGAATGCCTGAAGGTAGGATTGGATAGCAGATTCTAACATCGCTACCGCTAAGACTCTCAACTGAGACGCTTCTTCCTCTTTCCGAATCTCCTCTAAAACGATGTAGTCCATAATGTAATCCGGAGTCAGATTCAACGCATTCATCATTTCACTGCGAACGATAAAAGGTGTTTTCTTGTCATCAAGTTTAGGAACGATTAATTCACGATAAATAATGGAGGCATTATTGATACTTAAAATGCAATCCTTCTCTTTAATGTTGTTTTTGCGTAGATGCTCCGCAAGCAATGAGCTGAACTCATCAATTTCACGGATGCCCTGATTGTCAATCCAACTGTCCGGAAATTCAAAGAAAATTGTCTTTGAAATATTGATCGGTCCAGACTTAATTTTGGACTTTGCCTCAACCATGTAAACAAATCCACTGCGAATCTCTAGTGATAAAGCCATGTTTCATGCCCCCTTCTAATTGCCTATAGCCCCATACATGGAGAAAATCGGCTGAATGATAGACAATACGATAAATCCGATCACAATTCCCAAAAAGATGATCATCGCCGGCTCAATCATCGATACCATCCGCTGAATCGCCGAATCCGCCTCATTGTCAAAATAATCTGCCGTACTGTTGAGCAACTCACCCAACGAACCGGATTCTTCACCAATGTAAATCATTGACGATAACATGGGATCAAATGAACCCGTGTTTGCAATAGCCCGGGAAATCAAATCACCCTGTGAAACTGATGTCATAACTTCTCTAAACATGTCCTCAAGGTATGCATTTCCTAATACTTTTGATGTCGTTTCTATCATATCCAATGTCTGAACGCCGCTGGAGTATAATGAAGCAAATGCACGTGCACACCTTGCTGAGTAAATGGTTTGAACTAACTTTCCAAGAACAGGCATAAACAGTTTAAACTTATCAAATCGAACCCTTACTGATCGTACTTTAAGTGCTAATCTCGCGGATACAACTAAGCCAACGATAATTGCAAATAGGGCTATCCAATTATCTAAAATAAAATCACTTATGCCAAGCATAATTTTAGTCGATACAGGCATATCCTTGGGATCAAACATTGAAGTAATCGAGGGCAATACAAATACAACAAGAAGCAGCACAACGGTTACCGCAACTACACCCAATACTATGGGATATATACTTGCACTTTTAATTTTGTTCGCAAGTTTTGCTTCTTTTTCATAGTGCTCCGACATCCGGCTTAACGACTTATCCAACGTTCCACCCAGCTCGCCCGCCATGATCATATTCATCAGCAAGTCCGGAAATGCTCCTCGCTGCAACTTCATGGCATCGGAAAGAGAGTTCCCTTTCTGGACCTCTTCGTAAATATTTCTGAAAATTTTCTTAGTCTTCGAGTTATCGGCTTTGCTCTGCAACATATCCAATGCCTGCATTATCGGGATACCGGAGGTAACCATGGTACCCAACTGCCGACAGAAAATGACCAGACTTTTCATTTTCAGTTTGGAAATGTTATCCGATTCTGATTTGGTTTCCTTGTAATCCAACAAATACATCTGTTTGTTTTTGATGATTTGAACGATTTCCAAGTTATTCTCTGCCATGATGACTTCCGATACAGTCTTTCCCCTACTGTCAACAGCCGTTACAAAATAACTTTTCATGGATCCTCCTACAATCTAGTTGTTATCGATTTCAACGATATTTGAGAAGAATATGTTTGCTTCTGAAGGTGCTTGTCCGCTACCACCGGTCGGTTGGGCATAGAACAAGTAGTTGAATATAGGTGTCACATAGTCCGGCATATCTCTATACTCAACCATGGATTGTGCAGCCGAGAATTCAACAGCCTTAGCCAATACCGAACCATACAATGTCATATTGGACTCCAAACTTACATGACCGATCGGTGCATAAATCCAGACCGGTATAGCTGCGGCCGTGGTAGCTCCAGAAGTAATTTTAATTAAATCCCCATTGGTGATGATATATCCTTTGATCTGTGCATTTGCCCAGTTGTAATTGACATTTTCACTCAACAGACTTGCATTAAACACGGCTTGGTTCGCAATTGTAAATGTCATGACAAATCCTGATGTCGAACTAGAAATAACATGACCTTCAGTGTTGTATTTCGGCAAATTACCGGTTGGTGTATCAAACATGAAGATGACCTTGGTCGGATCATTTCCATTTGGGTTGACACTGGCACTCCACGACACTACATATTCCCCTTGTTGGGTGCGAGGAGTATTTCCTTCTGAGAACTGCTTCATAATCACCAGACGCCCGTTTCCAGTAACATTCAGAATTCCTTGGCTTGATGTAACGAAATTACCATTGACCACAATTTTCTTAAGCTGGGTTGAGTAACCAAATGTTCCTAAGTCTATGGTGATTGGTGATGTTACAGTCAAATCACCATTGATAATATATCCGTTAAAGTTACCCGGAATTCTTCTTAAATCAGGTAATGTGATTCTTCCGTTAACAATCGTCACCGGATAAGGATTCGACGGCAATGGCGGAACAACCACCGGCGGAAAAATCTTTGCAGGTTCATTATAATAGGTAGTATTCTTAAAGCAGTTGTTATTCTTCAACTTACTGGTGTCACCGTTAATACTGCTGGAGCCAAGAACTTCACCATTTAATATAATATTATTCAAATTCGGCTTTCTGTTCTCTGGCCAGCCATACTCTGTAATATTGTCACACCAACTGTCCAAATCCTTAACTGTATCAACATCACCAAGTTCAAACACCGGACCTAATGTCCCATTGCGGCTTCCATAAGTCAACAACAGTGGTTCACCATTGGTAAGGACTGCACCTTTGATCATACCGTTACCGCTTCTCATAATAACTGAACCACGGGAAACAACCGCTTTATCGATCGGACTGCTTTCGCCGAAAGTAATGGTGATAATTAGCTCCTGTTGAAGAGTGCGGGTCACACCATTGACCGTACCGGTTGAAGTAATGATGAAGATTTGAGAATCTAGGAAATCCGGATAATCAAACGGACCTTCTACAGTTACATTTGCGGTATTGCCATTACCAAAATTCAGAAGTGCAAACTCATTCAAATCATCCACAAGCGATGTCAAGAACTCAAGCATGGACTCATTTCTCGGATCAAAACCCGTATATCCGCCGGGATCTTTCAGGAAATCCGAAATCTGCGAAACACGCAGATTGATGCCTGATTCCGCAACATAATAAGCTTCGGTATGGTCTTTCGCGAGAATCGAGTTTCTTTGATTGACCACCGCCGCAAACATGGTTGCTCCCAACAGTGTTACTAAGATCACGAAAAGCAGGACGACTGTGATCAGTGCAACCCCTTTTTCATTTTGAATGTGGTTAAGCTTCTTCATACCCACCCTCCTAACTGCCGATGCGGATATAAATATTCACGTTAACCTCATTAACGCGTCCATATCCATCCGGCACACTTCGCAACAACAATGCAATATTATGATTAGTCGTATTATACGTTGCGCTGAATGTATTCACACCCCTGGCAATGACTGTCCCGTTTTTCGTAACTGTCTTATTTACTGAGTCATAGCAATAACTGATGTTATCTGCCAATACAGGTCGGATGATATAACAATTCCCTGAAACCTGATATTCCGAAGGTGTTATTACATATTTGCGTACATTCTTCTCAAATTCAAGCGCTACCTGACGTAATGAAGTCTGGCTGGCAACCTGATCATTTTCGTCCCTAAAGAATTTCAGGGACTGAGTGACCAGTCCGACGATAAGCCCCATAACGATGGAAAGAACCGCAATAACGACGATAAGTTCAATCAGCGTGAATCCTTTGGTATTTCTGATTTTCATAAACTAATCTCCCCAGTCAAAGTAAACGCGGACATAATTCTGAATGACCGCTCGGTCACCCGCATATTCTCCGGTAGTCACTTCGACTGTGATATTGACATCTGCCAAATCCAATAAACCGCCATAGTACTCCATGGTCATATTGTAAAGGACACCGTTAGCAGTTTTTGAACACTGATAGATACCGGAGATCAATACACACGAAAATCCCCGGCTCGTACCAAGCCAGGCCGAAATTTGTGCTAAATCGTCTGTTTTTCCTTTATGATAAATTTCTTCCAGTTCCTCAGTCGCATAGTAACTTGCGTCCATAAACTCCTTTGAAACATTATTCATCATGTTGGTGATTAAAAACGCAGGAAATAAGGTAACTAGGACCATAGCCAAAAGCGCCATAGCTACGATTACTTCTACAAGAGTCATGCCTTTGCGATTTCTCATGTTTCACCACACCTTGTCATGAGTTGTCAACTGT
>DDYT01000018.1 GCA_002348095.1 Erysipelotrichaceae bacterium UBA2227
CCGAAGTTCTGTATTTTTCGATGTCATCGAAATTCAGTGTCATTTCTCTTTGAAAAGTTTTATCAAAAACAGAAATGACTGTCGCCCCCAAGGGTATGACCGATATCCTAATAAACTCATTCTCGATCGTGTAAACCTCGGTAAACATTACAGCACCATCTTGTCAAAAGCATTGCGTGCCGCTTCCTGCTCTGCTTTTTTCTTACTCAATCCCCGACCGCGACCCAGGATGATTTCATCAAGTTTGACAACGACTTCAAACTCCGGGCGGTTGGAAGGCCCCGAAACACCGACAACTTCATAGACGACAGTCTTACGGGTGTCGGACTGGACGACTTCCTGCAAACGGGTTTTATAGTCTGTATTCTTAATATCTTCGATATTTCTCAGCTGCGGCGTGATCACTTTCGTAAGGATGATATCAATGGCTTCTTCTGTACACTGCAAAAACAGAGCTCCCAGAAAAGCTTCAAATAAGTTGGCCAGATTTGAGTCTCGGTCACGTCCTCCGGTTTTTTCTTCACCGACACCCAATTTTAAAAAGCGCTGCAGATTGAGCTGGCGTGCATACTTAGCCAGAGAAGCCTCGTTGACCAGATGTGCTCTCAGTGTAGTCATCTGCCCTTCTGCCATCGGAGGGTTCACCAAAAACAGTTGATGAGAAACCCACTGCTGCAATACCGCATCACCCATAAACTCCAATCGTTCATTGTGATTCTTGGCACTTTTATTCTCATTGACAAAGGAAGTATGTATAAAAGCCTGTTCGATGTATCCGTCGCCCGTGCATTCGATCCCCATCTTTTTCAAATAGGCGACGATACTCATATAAGATTCCTCTTGATCTTCTCAACGACACCACCGGCCGCCAAGGTATGTGCCTGTCGGATGGCATTGTAGAATGCTTCTTCATTGCTTGAACCGTGCGCTTTGATGATGACATGATTCAGCCCGGCCAACAAAGCACCGCCATACTTTTGATAGTTCAGCTTGTCTTTCATCCGGCTAAGTTCTTTTTTGATCAGATAGCCGCCGATAAAAGTAAGCCAGTTCGTCTTGATGACACCTTTGATCATCTGATTAAAGGCAACGACCGTTCCCTCAACGGTTTTTAAGGCAATATTTCCGCTGAAACCGTCCGCTACCAAAACATCCACGATGCCGTTAAGCACATCACGGCCTTCGATATTGCCGAAAAAGTTTATATTTTCCATCGTCCTCAGTTTGGCGACGGCATCCTTGTGAACCATGTCCCCTTTTTTATCTTCCGAACCGATATTCAACAGACCGACGGTCGGTCGCTCGATATTCTTGGTCGTCTGTGCAAATGCCGTGCCTAAAACGGCAAACTGACACAAATGCTCCGCACTGTTTTCCGAGTTTGCACCCATATCCAGCAAAACGGTCGATGTCGAAACCGTATTGGGAATATCTGCCAAAAAGGCGGGACGCTCGATTCCCGGGATCATTTTTGATATCATGACGCCACAGGACAAAAGAGCAGCCGATGAACCGGCACTGACAACTCCGTCATTGAAACCTAAAGTACAGTCACTTATGGCTTTGACCATGCTGGCATCAGGGTGACGTTTGACCGCCAACGGACCTGCATCCATCGTCAAAACAAAGGTTGTCGGTACTTTGATGATCCGCGGATGACTGACGGTATCCAAATCTTCCTGATTGCCGTAAACCGCCAAATCCACATCGTGTTCGCTGACATAGCGCAAACATGCTTTTAATAACTCCTGAGGTCCGAGATCCGACCCCATGACATCTACACCGATTTTCATAAACAACCCTCCTGAATGGTAATATTATACACTAATCGACCGCAAGATTGATATCGTTGTTTGATTTCAAAATCATTTTCACAAATGTCGCATACTCCAAAATATGCTGATTCTCAGCGATGAAAACGGCATCTTCTTTTGCGGTCAGTAAGATATTCTGATCCGCTACGATATCTCCCAAAATAAAGTGCGGCAGACCGCTTTGTCTTTTGCCCAGCAGATCTCCCGGTCCGCGAAGGGAAAGATCCTTTAATGCGATTTCAAAGCCGTCATTGCTTTCGACCAACGTCAGCAACCGCGCTCTGCTATCCGGATCCGACTGACTGCTGAGCAGATAACAGATGCCCTGTTTGCCGCCCCGTCCGATCCGGCCGCGAAGCTGATGCAGCTGCGAGAGTCCAAAACGGTGTGCGTCATATATGACCATGATATTCGCTGATTCCACATGAACACCGACCTCAATGACGGTCGTTGTCACCAGCATATCGATGTTTCTCTGATGAAAGCCGCTCATGATCCGCTCTTTTTCTTCACTTGAAAGCTGACCGTGAAGCATCGCCATACGAACTTTGCTACCGATGACTTTCTGTAATGAGCGGTAAATATCTGTTACATTGCGCATCGACAACGCATCGCTCTCTTCAATCGCCGGACATACGACATACACTTGATTTCCGTCACGGATTGCATCGAGCAAATCATCCAGAATCGTACGCATACTGTTTTCTTCTATCAGTACCGTCTTTACTTTGCTTCTTCCTGTGGGCATCGTCGTAATGGTTGAAACATCCATATCGGCAAACAACGCGGCGGCCAAGGTTCTCGGGATGGGTGTTGCACTCATGGTCAAAACATCCACATCCTTCCCCTTTTCAATCAGTGCCCGCCGCTGGCTGACGCCGAACCGGTGCTGTTCATCCGTAATGACCAATCCTAAGTGCTTGAATTCTACACCGCTTTGAAAAAGGGCATGGGTTCCTATGACTATATCGACGGTACCGTCACGCAGACCTTTGCTGATCCGGTTCTTTTCTTGAGCACTGAGTGATGATGTCAGTCCTTCGATGTTATAGTTCTGCTCATGAAAAAACTTTTTTAACGAAGCGACATGCTGACTGACAAGGATTTCGGTCGGTGCCATCATGGCTGCCTGATATCCGCAGTCTGCAGTCGCAGCCATTGCGATAGCCGAGACGATCGTTTTTCCTGAACCGACATCCCCTTGCAACAGTCGAACCATCGGTTTCTCTGAGGCAAGATCATCCAATATGTCCGTGACGGCCATTTGCTGATCTGCGGTCAGTCGAAACGGCAGAGATTCACAAAACCGTCTGATTTTCTGCCGGTCAACACTCTTAGGCACTTTATGGACGCTGTGCATGCTTTTGCCCTTAAGGTGCAGTGACATCTGAAAGCGGAGAAACTCCTCATACTTCAGTGACCGGGTTGCTTCGTTTACATCCGCTTGTGATACGGGCAAATGCAGTTTTTTCAGTGCTTCCTGACGATGAAGCAGTTTATATTTTCTTATCATCGACGGCGGAATGATATCGTGAATCTGATCTGAATGCTTAGTCAATACTTTCTGCATGATTTTGCGGATGTCCGATTGGCGGATTCCTTCTTTTAGCGGATAAACCGGATATACTCCTTCGATCTGTGCCAACGGCTTAAATATGATGCTAGAAGCCGTGATTCTGCCTTTTCCTTCATAACGCCCGATAACGGTCGCACGTTGCTCTATAGCGGCTTTAAACCAAGGACGGTTAAAGGCAGTGACGGTATAGCAATCGTACGCCGTACACAAGGTAAAGCGTGTCACGCTGCGGTTTTTCTGATATCTGACGGTCGATATGGCAGAAGTGATCGTTCCTTCGATCGTGATACCGGAATTGGGTAACAGCATGGTCTCATCGGTCGCCTGAATGATTTCATAGCGAAAAGGATACAAGCGTACACAATCTTCAAAATCACTGATTTCATACATTTGCAATATGTCCCACTGTCGCGAAGTCAAGTCACTTTTCTTCATGCTTCCCCTTGCTAAAAAAGGGCGGATGCCCTTTTATTCGACGCCGAAGATAAAGGAGTACACCGGTTGCTGTCCATGGTGCACCTCGACTTCAGCTCTGAAATTCTCTTTTAAATATGCGGTCACTTGCCCGATTTCCTGTTCGGTGGCATCTTCTCCGGCTATGACTATGACCGTAACGATTTCCGAATCATTATCAAGCAGTTGGTCAAGCATCCGGCAGGCAGCTTCCACTTTATCGGGGATACTTACGACGATGTGCTTTTCGACGATACCCATATAATCATTGGCTTTGATCTCTTTGCCGTCGATCGCGGTATCTTTGATCGCATAGGTAACCTGGCCGGTTTTGACGTGGGCGATCGCAGCATTCATTTCCGCCAGATTGCTGTCAATATCTACTTCCGGATTAAACATGATGCAGGCACTCAATCCCTGGGGGATCGTTTTAGATATAAGGACATGAACGTCCAGGTCTTCACAAATCGATTCTGCCTGCTGAGCTGCCAAAATGATATTGGAGTTGTTGGGTAAAACGATGATATGCTCTGCATTGAGTGAGCGGATCGCGGCAACGAAGTCTTCCGTCGAAGGATTCATCGTCTGACCACCGTTGATGACGACATCCGCACGAAGCTCTTCAAACATCGTCTTGATGCCCTCTCCGGCACCGACAGCTACGATACCGTATTTTTTCCGCGGCTTCTCGGGAGCACCGTGTCCATGTGAATGCTCGAGTATTGCAGCATGCTGCTCTTGCATATTCTCGATTTTGAGCTTGACAAACTCACCGAACCGCTGTGCCAGATTCAATGCATCCCCGGGAGTAAGTGTATGGAGGTGGACTTTGACAAGATCATCATCCTGAACCACTACGATCGAATCACCCATACGGGCCAAGTCACGTTTCAGTTTATCTTCAGAGAAAAAATCCATTTTCTCATGATCGAGCCGCAATACAAATTCCGTGCAGTAGCCAAACTCCTCGTTAGCTAAATCCAGTTGTGCGCTTGTGTGAGTTTCGATGTTGGTCATCAGTTCGACCGGTTTGCCGATCAGCGCATAACGGAAGCCTTCAAAAATTACGACCAAACCGGCACCGCCGCTGTCAACGACACCGACTTCCTTTAATACCGGAAGCAGTTCCGGTGTGTTTTGAAGCGAAATATGAGCCTCTTTGATCAGGGTGTCCATAAATTCAATGATCGTCATGTCCGGCTTTTTCTCGACGATCTTCGATGTATTGGCAGCACTTTCGCGAAGTACGGTCAAAATCGTACCTTCGACCGGACGCATGACCGCTTTATAGGCGACTTCACTGCCGCGAATAAAGGCAGAAGCCATTTGTTTAGCATTTACTTCGCTCAATTGCTCGACGCTTTGAAAAAAGCCGCGAAAAATCTGCGAAAGGATGACACCGGAGTTTCCGCGTGCGCCCATCAGCAGTCCTTTGGATAAAACTTTTGCGATATCCCCCAAGTGTTCACTGTGCGCGGTCAAAACATCTTTCACCCCTGCGGAAAATGTGAGGTGCATGTTTGTGCCGGTATCCCCATCGGGGACCGGAAATACGTTTAAAGCATCGATTTCATGATGACGGTTGGTCAGATGATTCGCACCGCTGTCAAGCATCTGCTTAAACTGTTTGCCTGTCAATGTATTCATATCTTCTCCGTCAACCGATTACTTTCACTCCTTGGACAAAAACATTGATTTTATCAAAATCCTGTTCCAAGGTTTTTTCAAGCATGTATTTCACTTTCTTTTGGACTTCCGCAACGACTTCCGTAATTTTCACACCAAAACTGATCACGATGTAAAGGTCAAGCTCGTAGCCGGTTTCAGTTTTGCGCACGACGACGCCACGAGAGTAGTTTTCTTTTTTCAGTAATTCAGCCAATCCGTCTTTCAGTATCTTTTGTGAAGCCATACCGACGACACCATAGCATTCAGAGACAACGCCACCCGCCAAGGTAGCGATTGCTTCTTCTGAGATATTGATATTTCCCAGACTCGTACTTCTTTCAATTCCCATAAGGCTCCTCCTTAAGTTGCAGAGTTATTATAACAGATATTCTTTGTTCGTCAAAGTACTTGCTTATTCGTCTCCACAGGGACGGCTGCTGTATGCCCTGTTTTTTGCATCGAAATAAATACACTTATTCGACGGATTGATCCGATTGACGATCAGTTTATACTCATTGATCAAATCCAGACCCTCGAAATCCGTGAATATCTGATTGCCGTCCGACATGATCAGCCGGATCATGGCTTCATCGTAAGTTGTCGAATACTGATGAATCTCGGAGATAAATATCATGATACTGTCATCGACCGATGAAAAAGCATTGACCAGTTTTGCGTTAAGCGATCCTTCGTCAAATCCATGGATCAGGGCATGGGTCGCAATCCATGGCAGCTGGCTCTCCTTTAATGATATCCATGTGCCGGATTGCAGCAGCAAAGAGATTTTATCGGTTACTTTATAGCCCAGGATACGGTGTTCTTTGATTTCAATCGTGATCAGTTGGTCTTTTTTGATCACTCTGACATCATCCACCCAATCAGAGGCCGATACACGCTTTCTGACGCCGTTTTTACTTATCAGCCACATTCGGTCACCTACAGTTATTTCGCTTAAAGCAATGACTTCCTGGTCGCTTA
>DDYT01000070.1 GCA_002348095.1 Erysipelotrichaceae bacterium UBA2227
GATGACATCGAAAAATACAGAACTTCGGACAAGTATTTCGGATGTACCATCGGACGGGTCGCTAACCGGATCGCACAGGGCAGCTTTGTACTTGATCAGCAGGTTTTTCAGCTTGCACTCAACCAAAAACCCCATCATCTGCATGGCGGTTTAAAGGGTTTTGACAAAAAGATTTTCATTTGCGAAACTAATGGTAATCAGATACGATGTACATACAAAAGCAGACATCTGGAAGAAGGCTATCCGGGAAATCTTGAGGTTGAAATCAGCTATATACTGGAGGATAACCGCTTTCTGATTGAAACCATCAGTAAAACGGACCAAAAAACTCTGGTCAATCTGACCAATCATACTTACTTCAATCTTGATGAAGACAAGCAGTCGATCCTTGATCATGATTTGCAGGTATTTGCGGATACCGTGTATCCCATCGACTCCTTGGGATGTACATTCGATCAGCCGTTTGATGTAAATTTGACCCCTTTTGACTTTCGAAATACTAAAAAAATTCGGTCAGCCATTGAAAATGATCATCCGCAGATCATTGCAGGCCGGGGAATCGATCATCATTTTGTAAAATCAAACAGCGGACTTCGGATCATTGCGACACTTTCGAATTCAGATACTGCACTTAATATATACACGGATAAGCCCGGAACGCACATATATACGGGAAATTATCTCGATGGCACTGATCTTGGGGTCACTCAACAGCCGTATAAGAAACATTCGGGCATTTGTTTCGAAACCCAATATGTTCCCAACAGTATCAATTTCAATGAAAGCATAGCTCCGATCCTATCGGAAAATCAAGTTCAAAGACATAAGACGATTTATGAGTTTATCCATCGAAAGAGGTGACCCATGAACATTGACGTTGTAAAAAGCAGAATCAGCAGCGGAGAATTGGATGATATTTTTTTTCAGATGACCCAAAGCGGTTCACCGGCGTTGGCCAGAGGGCGTTGGCTTTCCCTGATCGATGAGTTTACCCGAAATTTCAGTCACGATGATATTTTCGGATTCAGTGCTCCAGGCAGAACGGAAGTCAGCGGCAATCACACCGATCATCAGTGGGGAAGGGTAATGGCAGCCGCAGTAAACCTGGACACCATCGCCATTGTTGCAAAGAATCATTCGGATGTAATCAATATCCGTTCTAAAGGATACACCATCGACCCGGTCAACATTCGTGATTTACAGATTCGCAATCATGAAAAACAGACAACGGAAGCCCTTATTCGGGGGATATGTGCGCATTTTGTCCAGTGCGGTCATACCATCGGCGGTTTTGATGCCGTGGTCGACTCCCAGGTACTGCCGGGTTCAGGCATTTCTTCCTCGGCAGCTTTTGAAGTGCTGATCGGGCAGATATTATCAGGACTTTTTAATCAGGGTAAAATCGATGCACAGACCATCGCAATCATCGGACAGCAAGCCGAAAATATTTATTTTCAAAAACCGTGCGGACTGATGGATCAGATGACCAGTGCCGTCGGCGGTTTTGTGTATATTGATTTTTATCAGCCCGACCAGCCAATCGTCGAGAAATTCACATTTGACCTTAATGCGAAGGGATACACCCTTTGTCTGATCAATACCGGCGGATCGCACGAAAATCTGTCCGATGCTTACGGACTGATGCCCAATGAGATGAAGCAGGTGGCTAAGTTCTTTGATCAGCCGGTACTTTCGCGGGTTACCTATGATCAGCTGATCGGCAGCTTACCGCAAATCCGAAAGGCATGCGGTGACAGAGCCTGTCTGCGAGCCATTCATTTTCTCAAAGAAACCCAGCGTGTCAGTCATCTGAAGGAAGCTTTAGTAGTGGATGACATGTCTGAGTTTATGCGACTAATCGTCGAATCAGGACGTTCCTCCTACATGTACTTACAAAATGTTTATATGCCCACCGACAGTGCCTTTCAGCCCTTGGCCATCGCGCTTGCCGTAAGTGAACAGCTTTTATCAAAAGGTGCATACCGGGTTCATGGCGGCGGTTTGGCGGGTACGATCCAGGCTTTTGTACCCAATGACCAGTTGAATGATTATGTTGTTGAGATGGAGAATATATTCGGTAAAGATTCGGTCTACACTTGTTCTATCCGACCGGTGGGATCGCTGCAAATCTTTTAGAGGGGGTCCGTATGGCAAAAATCATTAAAAAAGAAATGTTAAACACCAATGTAGTCTCGATGACCATCGAGGCACCGCGTATTACCGCAAAAGCTCAGGCCGGCCATTTCGTCATGCTGAGAATCGATCCGCACGGAGAACGGTTTCCGCTTACGATTGCCGACACTGATCCGTTTCTGGGTACACTCCGCATTATCTTTCAAGTGGTCGGCGGCAGCACCATCAAACTGAACCGTCTTCGACAAAATGACGATATTCTTGATATCGTAGGACCGTTGGGTATGTCGTTGGCTCATGAGCATGTCAGCCATGCCATCGTGATCGGAGGCGGGGTCGGTTGCGCCATTGCTTATCCTCATGCAAAAGCACTCAAACAGCAAGGAGCCAAGGTAAGTTTCGTGGCCGGTTTTCGCAACAGAGAACTCTTTATCCTGCGCGATGAAATCGAGCAGATTGCGGATGAAGCATATTTTACAACCGATGACGGTTCCAGTGATCGTAAGGGGTTTGTCACAGACGTACTGAAAGAACTCATAGAAAAACAAAATGATGTGGATTTGGTCATTGCCATCGGTCCGGTAGCGATGATGAAGGCAGTAGCCAATACGACACGAGATAAAAATATCCATACGGTCGTAAGCTTGAATCCGATCATGATCGATGGCACCGGAATGTGCGGCGGCTGCAGGGTCAGGGTGGGAAATGAATATAAATTTGCCTGTGTGGACGGTCCCGAATTTGACGGACATTTGGTTGATTTCGATGAACTTATGTTGCGAAATTCTGCGTATGCACAGCAGGAAAAACATATCTGTCAGCTGACGAAGGAGGAAGAGCAATGATCAAGCCGTTAAAAACCCCGATGCCGGTTGCGGATGCGGAAGAAAGAAATACGAATTTCTATGAAGTTGCTCTGGGATACTCTCATCAGGATGCACTTGACGAAGCCAGCCGCTGTCTGCAGTGCTTACACAAACCCTGTGTTGCAAGCTGTCCGGTCAATGTCGATATTCCCTCGTTTATACGTGCCGTAAAAGAAGAACGTCTGGATGATGCTTTAAGCATTATTCATCAGACCAACTGTTTTCCTTCGATTTGCGGACGGGTCTGCCCGCAGGAAGTTCAATGCGAAAGTACCTGTGTCATGACCAAACGGTACCAATCGGTGGCTATCGGCCGTCTCGAGCGTTATGTAGGTGATCATGCCAATGTCCGGGTGGACGTAAAACCTTTGAATCATGCGCGTAAGGTTGCGGTCGTCGGAAGCGGTCCCTCCGGTCTGGCTTGTGCTTACGATTGTGCCAAAGCCGGCTATGCGGTTACGGTTTTCGAGG
This sequence comes from Erysipelotrichaceae bacterium UBA2227, assembly GCA_002348095.1. Lineage (GTDB taxonomy): Bacteria > Bacillota_I > Bacilli_A > Erysipelotrichales > Erysipelotrichaceae > UBA2227. The sequence continues at coordinate 3,471 of DDYT01000070.1, forward strand.
CTTGGCATGATATCGGCGGAGTGTTGCGATACGGTATACCGGAGTTTCGCTTGCCGAAAGCGACGGTGGATAAAGAAATCGATCTGTTGAGAACGTTGGGCGTCGAGTTTGAATGCAATGTCGTTATCGGAAAAACCATCGAATGTCATGAACTTTTTGATATGGGATATAAGGCGGTTTTTTTGGGAACCGGTGCCGGTCTTCCGACATTTATGAACATTGAAGGAGAAGGTTCGATCGGTGTCTTTTCTGCCAATGAGTTTTTAACTAGGGTAAACTTCATGAAGGCCGGACAGCCAACCTATGATACCCCTTTGCTTGCAGGGAAGAAAGTCGTTGTCATCGGCGGTGGGAACGTTGCTATGGATGCAGCCCGCTGTGCCAAACGGTTGGGCTATGACACAACCATCGTCTACAGACGATCTTTAAATGAATTACCGGCCCGCCAGGAAGAAGTCGAACATGCGATGGAAGAACAGATTCATTTTGAACTGCTTTCAGCACCGGTTAAAATATCAGCGGATCAACAGGGAAGGGTACGTTCGATTTTGTGTCAGCGGATGCAACTGACCGAACCGGGTCCGGATGGCCGTTGCAAGGTAGTTGCCACAGATGATGAACCTTTTGAAATCGAAACGGATACGGTCATCGTTGCCATCGGTACATCCCCAAATCCTATCCTGATCCGCAGTACCAAGGAACTGAAGACAGGCAAGTGGGGTACGATCCTGGTGGATCACAATCAGCAAACTTCGATCCGTCACGTTTATGCCGGAGGAGATGCTGTGACAGGTGCTGCGACCGTCATCGAAGCGCTGGGAGCCGGGAAAAAAGCCGCGGCTTCCATCATTGCGTATTTTTCAGAAAATCCAGCCGGTTGAAGCCGGCTTTTGCTTGTCAAGACTGTAAAATCAGTAAATTAGTGATATGATAATGTCTAAAGGATGTGAATCTGTTGCAAACACTGCAGTTAAGTAAAATCGTTGAACAAATCGGCTTGACACCGGAAGAAAAACGGCTGGTTGAGACAGCCGTCATGGAAAGGCCGACATTTATCGTAAATCGCCGGACGTTAAGGGTCACATTAATAACCGATCGTCTGTTACCTTTTTTGACATGGAAAAAATTTCAGGACGGTCTGATACGTCTGACTCACTCCAATGTTGAACTCGTCATTCAGTGCGGAGCATCGCCGGTACATAGCAAAGAAATCGAGCAGTATGTACGATATTATTCCGGATTTATACCCAACGGCCGTATTTTAAATGATACGTATTTGAATATGGGGCAGAATGAAATCGAATGTCTTTGTCCTTTGGCACATCAGAAAGAAGAAATCGACCGTCTGATTCCGGATCTCAATGTATTTTTGAATCAGGTAGGAATATTTTTGCCGGTCAGAAGTAAAATCGTTGAGCGGAACGGATCAACCGTTGAAGTGGATATGCCAGTCAGCATTGAAAAGACAACAGAGAAGTTAAAGGAAGTCAAAGACTTCAAACGCAAAAGAAAAACCTACACACCGATCAAAATCAAGGACATTCAGGACAGTATGACCGACATTCAGATCGAAGGCTGTGTGTTTCAAATTGAAAACAGGGATATTCTTAACGGGGAACAGCTGATGCAGATGATTTATCTTTCGGATGAATCGGATGCGATCACCGTTAAACGTTATGCCCGCAAGCAAGAAGATAAAGAAGAGTTTAAAAAACTGAGCACAAACGACTGTATCACGGTAAAAGGCCGCTGTTCATTCGATCAGTATGCAAAAGATGTCGTCGTTTTAGCAGACGAGTTAACGATATCGTCAAAATCAAAATTTCTGTCGGATGATCGCCCGATCAAACGTGTTGAATGGCACTCACATTCAAATATGTCGGAAATGGATGGAGTCTGCGATGTTGAAGAACTGATTGAGACCGCATTTCAGTACGGTCATCCGGGATTGGCCATTACAGATCACATGGTTGCCCAGGCTTTTCCGAAAGCACAGTTTGCAGTCAGCCGATTAAAAAAACAGTATCCGCAACAGCCGTTCAAAATGGTTTACGGTGTAGAAATGAACATGGTCGATCCAAGCCTAAACATCGTGGAAAATCCAAAAGGACAAATCCTTGAAGAAATGACCATGGTTGCTTTTGACCTCGAGACGACCGGATTATCTTCAAGATATGATGAAATCATCGAGTTTGGGGCCGTAAAAATCCGTTACGGTGAGGTAATTGACCGTTTGCAGTTTTTTGTGCGGCCTTCCGTCGAAATCCCGCTGTTTATCAGTGAGAAAACCAACATTCGCCAGGAACATGTCGAATACGCTGAAACCATTGACGTGCTTATGCCCAAAATCCTGGATTTTTTCAAAGATCATGTCCTGGTCGCTCATAATGCCGGATTTGACGTTCGATTTATCAATGAGAATCTGAAACGCCTGAATATGAGCGCTCTGTCAAACACTGTCATCGATACTTTGGACTGCGCCCGTGCTCTGATCAAAGACCGGAAAGCTTTTAAACTCGGTAAGGTTGCCCGTTATTATGCGATTCCTTATGACGAGGAAGTAGCGCACAGAGCTGATTATGATGCTGAAATCGTGGGTATGGTCGTTGTCAACCTGCTTAAAGATGCTCGAGACAAAAACTGCAAAACGGTGGAAGATTTACAGCACGTTCAGGATGAAGATGCATTTAAGAGTGTGATGCGGAAGCATGTCAATGTGATAGCTAAAAATCAGACCGGCCTAAAAAGCCTTTTTGAACTCGTAACGCTTTCGCATACGAAGTATCTTGCGTTTTTCGGCAAAGCCAACAGTAAAAAAGATGAAGATGAGTTTATGGCAGAACCTCGGATCATCCGGGATGAGATCATCGCTCGCAGGGAACATCTGCTGATCGGTTCCAGTTGCTATAATGGCGAAATTTTCGAAATTGCAGCCAATCAAAGTCATACAGATTTGATCGAGGCCATGAAGTTTTATGATTATATCGAAGTTCAGCCACCGTCGAACTATCAGCCGCTGATTGATCAGCACTCCGTTTCTTCGAAGAAGCGTCTGATGATGATACTGACAGACATAATCAACACCGCAGTGTCTTTAAATATCCCGGTATTGGCGACCGGGGATGTTCATTATGCTTTTAAAGATCAGAAACAGTTTCGGGAAATTTATATTCAGGCACAGGGTATCGGCGGTGTTCGTCATCCCTTGTACATTTATAACGCCCATCGACGAATGAACACCGTTTCACCCGACCAGCATCTGCGTACGACGCAGGAAATGTTGGATGCCTTCGATTTTGTCAATGACGAAACAGCACATGCCCTGGTGGTTGATAATCCCCGCCGACTGCTGGATCATGTCGATGAGGTTTTTCCGATACAAAAGGGTTTGTATACACCATCGATTGAAGGAGCCGATGCAAAACTGAGCGAAGTATGCTATAAAAATGCCTATCAGCAGTACGGAACGAATTTGCCTGTCCCTGTTGCACAGCGGTTGGCGAAAGAACTTACCGCAATCATATCCAACGGGTTTGGCGTCATCTACTATATAGCCCATTTATTGGTAAAGAAATCACTTGAGGATGGTTACTTGGTCGGATCGCGCGGCTCGGTCGGGTCGTCTTTGGTAGCCACGATGGCACAGATAACCGAAGTAAATCCGCTACCGCCCCATTACAGCTGTCCTCAGTGCAGTTACAGTGAATTTTTCTTTGACGGAAAGGTAAGCAGCGGCTATGATTTGCCGGACAAATTTTGTCCGCATTGCTCAACGCTGATGCGCGGGGAAGGACAGGATATCCCGTTTGAAACATTTTTGGGTTTTGAAGGCGATAAAGTCCCGGACATCGATCTGAATTTTTCCGGAGACTATCAAGAAAAAGCGCACGCATTTACGAAAGTTCTTTTTGGCGAGGACAATGTTTTTCGAGCCGGGACCATTGGTACAGTCGCACAAAAGACAGCCTTTGGCTACGTAAGCGGATACTGTGAAGAAAAAGGCATCGAAACACCGATGCGACAGGCTTTGCGACTAAAACTGGCCTTGGGCTGCGAAGGTGTCAAACGGACGACCGGTCAGCATCCGGGCGGAATCGTCGTAATTCCCAAAGACATTGACGTACATCAGTTTACGCCGGTGCAGTATCCGGCCAATAATCCGACTTCCGAATGGAAAACCACCCACTTTGACTACAATGATCTGCATGACAACCTATTAAAACTTGATATTCTCGGTCATGTTGATCCGACCGCAATCAAACTTTTGGAAAAGGTAACCGGAATCGATCCGAAAACGAT
>DDYT01000059.1 GCA_002348095.1 Erysipelotrichaceae bacterium UBA2227
AAGGAGATGCCATGAAATATCCGGAAATAGAAAATTACATGCTCAGCAAAAAGGGGAGCATACGGGTGGAAAAGGCCGAATGGGACGCCATCCTGTTTCGAGTCTCTGACAAAATGTTTGCGATGCTCGGACAGGACGGAAAAGGACATGACATCCTGACGGTCAAATGCGATATCGCCTTTGGGGAAATGTTGCGGTCACAATACCGCTCAGTCTTTCCGGGATACTACATGAACAAGCAGCACTGGAACTCGGTATTACTTGAAGAGTGCGATGTACCTTTTGAAGTTTTGTGTGAAATGATCGATGATTCCTATCGGCTGATCGTTGCTTCACTTAAGAAAACACAACGGGAGCAGCTGCAATAAAAAACACCCGAAGGTGTTAATTGGTCATGGCTGGGGTAAAAGGATTCGAACCTTTGAATGTCAGAGTCAGAGTCTGATGCCTTACCGCTTGGCGATACCCCAAAGTAGTTGCAATCTGCAATACTTATTATATAATAAAAAACGCACAGGAGCGAAAGAATATGAAGAAAATTCGAACAAGATTTGCGCCAAGTCCGACCGGCTATATGCACATCGGCAATTTACGCACCGCCCTCTACGCCTATCTGATCGCAAAGAAGGACGGCGGAGACTTTATTTTACGCATTGAAGACACCGATCAAAACCGATTGGTCGAAGGATCGGTCGACATTATTTACAATACCCTGAGTGAAGTCGGCTTGCATTATGACGAAGGACCCGACAGACCCGGTGAGGTCGGTCCTTACGTTCAGTCCGAACGACTGCCACTATATAAGAAATATGCGGAAGAACTGATTGAGAAGGGTGGGGCACACCTTTGTTTTTGTGATGAGTCCGTCATCCAGGCGCAACGGGATGCGGCTGAAAAAGCGGGAGTTCCTTTTAAGTTTCAGGATCCGTGCCATCATCTCAGTGAAGAAGAACTGACTTTACGTAAAAAAAATGTAGCCTACGTTGTCCGTCAGACCATCTTACCGGGGGCTTCCACGAAGTTTCATGATGAAGTGTATGGCGACATCGAAGTCGACCGCGAAATCCTTGATGAACAAGTCCTGCTTAAAAGCGACGGCTTTCCGACGTACAACTTCGCCAATGTCGTTGATGATCATCTGATGAACATCAGTCATGTCGTGCGAGGCAACGAGTATTTATCTTCAACACCCAAATACAATCTGATCTATGAGAGTTTCGGCTGGGAGAAACCGAAATACGTACATCTTCCTCCGGTCATGAAAGACGAACAACACAAACTGTCTAAGCGCAACGGCGATGCCTCCTTTCAGGATTTACAGGCCAAAGGCTATCTGCCCCAAGCTATTCTCAATTACATTACTCTGTTGGGCTGGAGTCCGGAAACCAACCAGGAAATCTACACGCTTGAAGAACTGACAAATGTGTTCAGCATTGCGCGCATCAGTAAATCTCCGGCGATCTTTGATATCGAAAAACTGACCTGGATGAACGGCATGTACCTGCGGGCGATGTCCGTTGAAGATTTCCATGAATTATGTCTTCCGTATTATAAAGATGCGATCATGCGTCCGTGTGACTTAAGAGAAGTCAGCAAGATCCTTCAGCAGCGATTGTCCATTTTGAGCGAAATACCGGAAATGGTCGATTTCATCGATACGCTCGCCGACTATGAAGTATCGCTTTTTTACCATCCGAAAATGAAAACCAATCGTGAGATCAGCATCATAGCTCTGGAAGAATCACTCAAAGTATACGATTCGATTAAAAACTGGGACAGTGTGGAGGAAGTCCACCAGAAACTCTCAGAAACGCCGGCGCGACTGGGATTGAAGAACGGTCAGTTCTACTGGCCGATCCGTACCGCCGTCACCGGAAAACAATTCACTCCGGGCGGTGCTTTGGAAATCCCATATATACTTGGTAAAGAAGAAACGATCCGCCGTACCCATATCGGACTGGAAAAACTCAGAAATTCCGTCGAATAACGGTTGATTAGAATCTTGTCAGCTGAGGGCTAACCGAAAAAACTATCATTATTGTCTAAATAAGAGTATAATGATACCTTACATACCAAGGAGAACTATTTTGTCATTTAAACAACTAAACATTATCGAGCCCATTGCACGGGCTTTAACTTTGCAAGGATACGCGCAGGCAACCCCGATTCAAACGCAAGCCATTCCGCCGTTGCTCAAAGGCAACGACCTGATGGGCTGTGCACAGACCGGCACCGGAAAGACCGCGGCCTTTGCAATTCCCATCCTTACCGGACTGTCCCAACTGGGCAAACCTCAGGGCAAGCGCACGATCAAAGCGCTGGCCGTCGCTCCGACCCGCGAACTCGCTATTCAGATTGCCGAGAGTTTCCGTGATTACGGGAAATATCTCAATCTGAAGACCGCAGTCATTTACGGAGGTGTCTCGCAACATCCTCAGACCAAAGAGCTGATCAGCGGCGTTGATATTCTCGTAGCCACCCCGGGCCGGCTTTTGGACCTGATCAATCAGAAATTCATCTCCCTGTCACACATCCGCTATTTCGTCTTGGATGAGGCGGATATGATGCTTGACATGGGCATGATCCATGATGTACGCAAAATCATTACCTACTTACCGCCGGTACGTCAGAACATGATGTTTTCGGCCACGATGCCCGAAGAAATCGCAAAACTTGCGGAGTCGATTTTAAAAAATCCGGTGCGCATCGATGTGGCTCCGGTCGGCCGGACTATCGATATCGTCCGTCAGTCCGTCATGTTTGTGGATAAGATGAATAAAGTACCGCTACTGATCGACTTACTGAAACAGGAAGACATTGAATCAGCGCTGGTCTTCTCCCGTACCAAACACGGCGCCGATAAAATCGTTAAATTTCTCAGCCGGGCCGGACTTCAGGCACAGGCCATTCACGGCAATAAATCGCAGAATGCCCGTCAGTTTGCGCTGAATAATTTCAAAGAACGCAAGACTCGGATTTTGGTAGCAACCGATATCGCTGCCCGCGGACTGGACATCGATCAGCTATCCCATGTCTTCAATGTCGACTTACCGGAAGTTCCGGAAACCTATGTGCATCGCATCGGACGTACCGGTCGGGCAGGGATGGGCGGTACCGCAATTACCTTTTGTTCGGCGGATGAAAGACCGTATTTAAAAGCCATCGAAAAACTCATCGGAAAACCGGTCCCGGAAATCAAGGACCATCGTTATCCGATGACGAGTCCGATAGAGGTCATCGAAGAGAAGAAAGTACAGCCACCGGTAAAGAAACCGTTTGTCGGAAAAAGTTCGACCGCGAGAAAAGATAAGAAATTCTTTCACTCGCAAAGAAGTCAGTCAAAACCCTCGGAACGCTCATCGAAAAAAGCGTAAAAACAGAGGTTCGGTCGTGGTTTGTTAGTGCTATACTTATACTGAACAGAGGATAAAGTATGATCACATTTTTTGAACAATTCAACCCTGTCCAACAAGCCCTGATCGGAACGCTGTTTACCTATGGCGTCACCGCTTTGGGAGCCGGACTGGTCTTCTTCTTTAAATCCATCAATAAAAAAGTACTCAACGGAATGTTGGGCTTTGCGGCTGGAGTCATGGTCGCGGCAAGTTTCTGGTCACTGCTGGCTCCGGGCATCGCCATGGCCGAAGAACTCGGACAAGTCGCATATATCACGGCGGAGGTTGGTTTTATGGCCGGCGGATTGTTTCTGTATGCAATCGATAAAGTACTGCCTCACTTGCACATGGGATTAAAACGGGATCAGGCGGAAGGGATCAAAACGACCTGGCAACGAAGCGTCTTGCTGGTGTTGGCAATCACCTTACATAACATTCCGGAAGGATTGGCGGTGGGTGTCGCCTTTGGGGCAGCTGCCAGCGGCAATATTACCGGAGCTACGGTGGCGGGGGCGATTGCTTTGGCCATCGGTATCGGACTTCAGAACTTTCCGGAAGGGGCAGCCGTATCGATTCCGCTTCGCAGGGAAGGGCTGAGCCGAACAAAGGCTTTCCTGTATGGTCAGGCCTCCGGTATCGTTGAACCGATTGCCGGTGTCATCGGTGCGTATGCGGTCATTACGATGCGCTCGATTTTGCCGTATGCGTTGGCCTTTGCGGCCGGGGCGATGATTTATGTCGTCATCGAAGAACTCATCCCGGAAGCTCAGCGTGATGAGGGCGGATCAAAAACAGACATTGCCACTCTGGGAGCATTGGTCGGATTTACGATCATGATGATCCTGGACGTTGCTTTAGGATAAGAAAACGGAAGCTCGGCTTCCGTTTTTATTATTGAACAGGTTCGTCATGTTTTACGAGTTCTTTGACTTCCTCGACGACCGTGGTCTTGGCTTTTTTAAACCAACCCATCGGTTCATGTTTCGGTAAATGTAAGGCAAATTTCGGATTCACCTGCTTTTTCATCATCTGCTCGATAAATCCGCCCTGAAAGCGCGTCGGTTCATAAGCGATGACAAAAGCATTGGGCTCCACCTGATTGATCAGTTCCAACAGTTCTTTTTCCTGAGATCGCTTGGTCAGAATGTCGAGCATATAACGCGATCCCTCACGGCCTTCCCCCTCAAACACCGTAACACCGTAACCCATCGAACGCAATCCGTCGATCAGTTCCATATTCTTCGTCTTGATATTGACCTGAAGTGAGCGAAAGCCGATCGCGATCCGATTCTCGATCGCAATACCCACGATCAGTCCGATCGAAAATCCTAGGGCATAGACGACCATCGCCAGTGTCGTCTGATCGCCGGTCAGTACCAGTGCAAGACCAAACACGTAAACGATTGCTTCCAGAAAGCCGAAAAACGCGGTCAGTAAGGTCAGTTTTTTAACCATACAGATCGTCCGCAAGGCAAGCATCGGTACATAACATAACTGCAATATCAATATTAATACGATTTCTCTCATCAAATCCTCCACACGTCACTGAATACGAGACTTACTTTATCATAACCTCTCTTTATTGGCAACTTAAACAAGAGGGAACATGGATCGAAGATTCCGCTTTTATTATTAAAACTGAAAAAAATGAACTGCTTTGCCCGTATTAGCATCAAATATTCGATTTCTTGACAAAAAACGTTTGAACCCGACGTCGATGATGATAAAATAAAACTAAACCAGGGGGATTTTATGATTCGAAACTATCAATCCCAAGACATCGATGCCATTCTGAAACTGATGGACTATCAGTGGTCGATGTCCGCGCTCGATCATCAGCGCAAAAGGGAAGAACTGAGCAAAGAAGGCAATATCCGTGTATACACTGAAAACGACACGGTTTTTGGCATGTGGACATATAGTACCTGGGATCATCCGCTGTGGGGCAAAGCCGCGCATTTGACAGTATCCGCGGATATCGATGCGGAGAACTTCGAAGAAATCGCTGCTCTTTTGTATGAAGATGCCAATCAGAAACTTATCGAAGAGAACATCCGATTCATCATGACCGGATACGATGAGACCCGTCCGTTTTATCATGATTTCTACGCATCCAAAGGCTATTCGCCGTGGTACGGATACTCATCGCTGATTTACACCCAAGACCGCCAACCGGAAAATACTCTGACCTTCAGGACTTATTGTGAGGAAGATTTCACGGATTACTACATCGCATTGGGCGAATGTTTTACGCCGATGCGCCAGGCCATGGATATTCCGCCGTACAATGTGTTTGAAGATCGAAGTGAAGAGCGCATCGTCAAACTCAAAGAAGAAATGAATAAAAGCAAAGAAAATATCTTTATGTTCTATGACGGGGACATTTGGGTCGGATCTTCCTTGCTTGTCGAAGAGGACATCGATGATTTTTTTGTCGTACCTGCGCACATGGGTAAAGGGTACGGAAAACTCATTTTACAGTCCACCATCAATATGTGCATCGACCGAAAGTTTGTCAATATCTATCTGGGCGTCGTTCACTGGAATACCAAGGCCAAAAATCTCTACTTCAATACCGGATTTAAAGAAATCAAATCCATCAAATACATGCGCCGCTTCATCAGCGAGTGACGGGAGAGAACATGAACAACATCGCCATCCTTAGAATCGACATGGAAGTCAACGGCTTTATCAGCACCTTGCATCCGGTCATCGTAAGAGACGATCACGAAATGGTCCTATTCGACTGCGGGCACAAAGATGCCTTCAACCAACTCAAAGAAAAAGCCCATAAAGCCGGGTTTGATTTGACACGGCTGACCAAAGTGCTCATTACCCATCATGACCATGATCACATGGGCGCATTGGCGGACTTGATTCGGGAATATCCGGCAGTCAAAGTGTATGCCTCACCCATCGAAGCCGGTTATATATCCGGGAAAGTCAAATCCGTCCGACTTCAACAGGCCGAAGAACAGCTTGAATTCTTCCCGGAAGAACAGAAGGAACATGCGCAAAAACGCATCGATATGCTGAAACTGATCGAACCGGTCGACATCGACGGATTTTTGCATGACGGGGATCGGTTGGATGTATGCGGTGGCATTGAAGTCGTCGCTACCCCGGGACATCTGCCCGGACATCTCTCGTTCTATTTAAAAGGACACAAAACCATGATCGCCGGGGATGCCCTGGTCGTTGCGGACGGCAAGCTCTATCGCGCCAATCCGCGTTTTACCTTAGATAAAGATGAAGCATATACTTCAGCCCGCAGGTTTATCAATTATGCCATCGATATGCTGGTTTGTTATCATGGCGGAGAGATCACGGAAAATATTAAAGAAAGTCTGGAGAATATTTAGGATTCCTGGTTTTTATCGAGAATACAGTAATGATGCATCGTTTCGGCGTCATTTTCTTTGCTCGAACAATGATTATATAGGTATAAGCCTATATAATGAGGTTATAAAGCGAGGAAGAATGATGAGTACTTTAGATAAATGGATTGAACAGAGTTTAGATGATTCAGAGTTCGCTGAGACATATGCTTTTGAAAAAGCGAAAGTCGAACTTGTTAATGCGATTATTATGGCGAGAAAAAGAAAACATATCCGACAAATTGATCTGATGAACAAAACCGGAATCAAACAGAGTGAAATCAGTAAGATCGAAAATGCACAGGTATACCCGAATCTTCTGACGCTGCTGCGGATATTCGATGCTTTGGATTTGAAAATGGAAGTACTGTCGAAATAGTATCCAAAAACCTTGCCCGCAAGGTTTTTTTATCTGGTTGTAAACCAATCGAAAATCCCCTATAATTCAAGTAACAGCGGAAAAATGTGAGATTGAGAGGATACAGAATGGCCTTCAGTAGAACTCAGATTCTCGAACAGCTTCAAAATCAAATCAATGCACGCCGACACATTATCGGCGTAGCCGTCGGTGCCGGAATATCGGCGAAATATGCGGAAAAGGGCGGTGCGGATTTGCTTTTAGCTCTTAATTCCGGTCGGTTTCGTCAGATGGGCGTCGGATCGTTGGCCGGGCTTTTACCCTTTGCGAATTCCAATGCGCTGGTCATGGATTTTGGCTGCAAGGAAATTCTGCCGGTTGTCAAAAAAACACCGGTGATTTTTGGTTTGTGCGCCACCGACCCCACGATCGATCTTGAACATTTTATCGATAAAATCATAGAAAACGGCTTCTCCGGAATCAACAATTATCCATCCGTCGGAATTATCGGCGGCGTGCTCAGGGAAGCATTGGAAGAAGAAGGTATGTCCTTTCAGAGGGAAGTGGAAGCGATTTCGATAGCATCAAATAAAGGACTGTTTACGATAGCGTTTGTGTTTAATGTCGAACAAGCCAAAGCCATGGTCGATGCCGGAGCAGATATCATCACCTCGCACCTGGGATTTACGGTCGGCGGTGCGATGGACATCACATCACCATTCAACTTAAAAGAAGCTGCTTCACTGACCAAAGCCATCTTTGCCCAATGTGACCACGCACAACGGCCGATCATTAAAATGATCTACGGCGGACCGATTCATCAGTCCGTCGACTTGAAGTACATGTATGACAACTCCGGGGCTATGGGCTATTTCGGAGGTTCGACCTTTGAGCGCATCCCTCTGGAAAAAGCCATCGTTGAAGTGACCCGTGAGTTTAAAATTACCGGTCAGTTTGATCAGGACTCCGCCTTATTCAATCTTTCCGATGAAATGGACTACGTCTATTTCATCAAAGATTACATCGCGAAAAATTACATGAAAAAGATCTCTTTCAATGATCTTGCGATGAGGGTCCACTTATCACGTACCTATCTCAGTGCCATGTTTAACCGCGAAGTCGGAATCACATTCCCAGAATACCTGACGCAGGTTCGAATCAATAAAGCGATCGAAATCATGCGGAACAAAAATATCAACATGACCGAAATCGCGACGGCTGTCGGTTTCTCCGATTATGCGTATTTCAGTAAGATATTTAAGAAACACACCGGATACTCCCCGACTGAATATTTGGAATCAGACAAAAATACATGAGGAGAAGACGAACCTTCATTCTCAATTGAATGCGCTTACAGTATGCTTAGGGTAGATGATAGGCATACTGTTTTGACATTTGCGCGCACTAAGAAACAGAAGCCCATTAAAGGAGGTTTAAGACTTGAAAACCATCGCCATCATTGGAACCATGGATTCCAAAGGAACCGAGTACGCATTTATCAATGATACCTTAAAAGGGCTGGGACTCAATACCTTGCTCATCCACTGCGGTGTATTTGCGCCAACCATCCAACCGGATATATCCAATGAAGAAGTGTTTAAAGCTGCCAATGCCGATCTGGCAGACATCGTTGCGAAGAAAGACCGCGCGATGGCAACCGAAGCGGCTGCCCGCGGTGTCGAAAAACTGGTTCCTCAACTGTATGCTCAAGGCAAGTTTGACGGAATCATCTCTCTGGGCGGCAGCGGCGGTACCTCATTGGCAACTCCGGGCATGCGGGCCTTACCGGTCGGTATTCCTAAAGTCATGGTATCGACCATGGCTTCCGGCAATGTATCTCAATATGTCGGAACCAGTGACATCGTCATGATCCCCTCGATCGTCGATGTGGCCGGACTCAACTCCATTTCAACCAAGATTTTCACCAATGCCTGCTTTGCGATTGCCGGAATGGTCAGTTTCGAGGCGAAACTCAATATCGAGAAAAAGCCGTTGGTCGCTGCTACGATGTTTGGGGTCACTACCCCATGTGTCAACTTCGCTAAAGCCGAATTGGAAAAAGAAGGCTACGAAGTCATCGTTTTCCATGCCACCGGAACCGGCGGACGATCGATGGAAGCACTGATCGAATCGGGGTATTTCGATGGTGTCTTGGATATCACGACGACGGAATGGTGCGATGAGCTGGTCGGCGGTGTATTGAATGCCGGACCGACCCGACTGGAAGCTGCCGGCAAAAAAGGTATCCCGCAAGTCGTTTCGACCGGAGCGCTCGATATGGTCAATTTCGGACCGTACGACAGCATTCCGCCGCAGTTTAAAGGGCGTAACTTTTATAAGCATAACCCGACCGTCACGCTGATGCGTACGACCGTGGAAGAAAACCGTGAGCTAGGCAAGATCATCGCCGAGAAACTCAACATGACTCAATCACCGACCGCGTTGTTTTTACCGCTCAAAGGCGTTTCGATGATTGATGTGGTAGGGGCTCCTTTCTACGGAAAAGAAGAAGATGAAGTGTTATTTGCGACACTGAGAAACAAGATCGATCGCTCGAAAGTCGAACTTATCGAGATGGACTGTGATATCAACGCCGAGATTTTCGGAGTTGCCGCAGCCAAAAAACTGATTGAACTGATGAAAAAATAAGGAGAACAACATGGCAATCAAATGCAGCGAAATCATCGCAAAGTTAAGAAATGAAGTTGCTTCAGGCAAAATCATTCTGGGTGCCGGAGCCGGTACCGGAATCTCCGCAAAAAGCGGAGAAGCCGGCGGGGTCGATCTGATCATTATTTATAACTCCGGACGTTATCGGATGGCCGGACGCGGCTCATTGGCCGGTCTGTTATCGTATGGCGATGCCAATGCGATCGTCGTCGAAATGGGACATGAAGTGCTGCCGGTGGTCAAACATACACCGGTGTTGGCCGGGGTTTGCGGTACCGACCCTTTCAGGATCATGGAAGTATTCTTGAAACAGCTCAAAGAACAGGGATTCTCCGGCGTTCAGAACTTTCCGACAGTCGGACTGATCGACGGTGTTTTCCGACAGAACCTTGAAGAAACCGGCATGGGCTATGATCTGGAAGTTGAAATGATCAAAAAAGCCCACGAGCTGGACTTGCTGACGACACCGTATGTCTTCGATGAAGAACAGGCAAAGAAAATGGCTGCGGCCGGAGCTGATATCATCGTTGCCCATATGGGACTGACGACTAAAGGCACGATCGGCGCTAAAACGGCACTGACCTTGGATGATGCGGTCAAACGCGTTCAGGCTTTGTGCGATGCCGCAAAATCAGTCAATCCCGATATCATGGTTCTGTGTCACGGCGGTCCGATTGCTGAACCGCAGGATGCCCAATATGTCATCGCCCGCACCAAAGGCGTGGACGGTTTCTTTGGGGCATCGTCGATCGAACGGTTTGCGACGGAAGTCGGTATCAAACAACAGGCGGAAGCTTTTAAAAACATAACAAAATAACAGTAAATTTACTGAGAGAGAGGACAACATGAAAAATTTAAAAATGGCGATCGTGGTCGGCCTGCTGGCAGGAGGCTGGGCATTCGTTGCTTTGACTGTGGGCGAATTTGCGGGTGTAACACTTCACGCCTGGCCGGTATTTCTGGCATGGGCACTGTTCTTTGCGGCCGGCGCGGACAATAACGCAGCTGTAAAAGTCGCAACATCATCGGTTTGGGGAATCGTTTGGGGATATCTGAGCGTTTATATCGGCATGACCTTATTGGGCGATGCCCTTGGTGTACCGGGCGGGATCGGTTTGGCCGTAGCCGTGTTGGCTGCACTGATCGTCATCCTGATGACCGATGTCAAGTTCTTATCGTTTGGACCTGGCGCATTTGCAACATGGGCCGTTTATTTCGGAACGAACTTCGATTTTGTCGGTTCGATTGCCATGCTGATGGTCGGTGTGCTGTTGGGCGTGGTTTCCGTAAAACTTACCGCACTGATTTCCAAATAGTTTAGATTTATATGACATGTGGCAGCTTCGGCTGCCATTTTTTATGTTACAATAAAGCAAGATTTTCAGGAGAACGATATGGCAGACCTTACCACGCTCAACCTAGACTACGATAACAACGGACGCATCTTCACGGTGCATCCGGTTTTGATCAGCGATGACCGGGATATCGTCATGATCGACTGCGGTTATCCCGGGCAGCTGTCGAAAATCCGGCAGTTGGCGAAAGAGCAGGGGATCGATCTGGAGCGTCTGACCAAAGTCATCATTACCCACAACGATATTGACCACATGGGTTCGCTCGCCGAATTGAAGCGGGCATATCCCAAGATTGAGATCATTGCTTCCCATCTTCAGGCCCAGTACATCAGCGGACAGCAGACGGCCATCCGCTTACAGCTGGCCCAGCACGCCTATGCCGGTGCCACTGAACATCGCAAAGGCGAGATTGCGAAACTGATTAATATTCTCAACTCAGTCGAAAGCGTTGATGTCGACCGGCAGGTAAGCGATCGTGAGATCATGGACGTGTGCGGCGGACTTCAAATCATCTACACCCCGGGTCATCTGCCCGGACATATCAGTGTGTATCATATCGAAAGCCGCTCTTTGATCACCGGTGATGCATTGGTGAGCTCTTTTGGCCGATTGGAGATCGCACATCCCAAATCCAACCTCGACAGCCAACAGGCAAGAATCTCAGCGAAATCACTCAGCATGCTGGATATCGATGCCGTCTACTGCTATCACGGCGGTCTCTATACAGGCAATATCCGTGAGGAACTCAACTCTCTTTGATTGCCATCTTCGCCATCATCCTCTATACTGAAACCATGGAGGTATTCTATGAATTATCAAAGTTATAATGAAATCCGTTATGGATTTCAATCCATGAAACAGACCTTCGACTATATCAGTGCCAATAAAGAATGGATCTATGCGACCTTTTTGGATCGCAACGACATCGTCTTTGTGGGTTGCGGAGCCAGTTACTGGGCATCGGTGTCCGGTGCGGCCATCATGCAAAAGAAACTGGGCAAGAAAATCATTTTGCTTAAAGCGGCGGATGTCGTAATGAGTGAAGAAAACTATAAACATCTCTACGATGCACCTTTGTTTATCGTGCCGTCACGTTCGGGACAGTCCAAAGAAACCTTGCAGGCCATCGATATCCTCAAAGAAGCCTATCCGGATCACCGCGTACTTTCGATCACGATGTTTGAGAATAATCCGCTGATGAAACTCAGCGATGTCCCGCTGTATCTGCCCTGGAGTGAGGAAATCTCGGTATGCTCGACCCGCTCGTTCAATAACATCTACCTAACTTTTTTACTTATCTCGATGATCTTGAAACAGGAAGATATGGGTGAGTTTGATAAGTTCTTTGCGATGGCGGAAACGGTATACGACCGCTTGGACTATGAGGCAAGAAACATCGTCTCTGCGATGCATCAGCCTCAAATCGTGACCTTAGGGGCAGGGGTACAATACGGGGCGGTCATTGCCGGTGCCTATATCCTGGTGGAAATGGCGCAGTGGCTTTCTTCGTTTTATCAGACCCTGGAGTTTCGTCACGGACCGATCGTTACAGCGCGGCAGGGGACGTGGATTTTTCTGAGTTCTTTGAACTCGACGACCAAAGATCTGGAGGATGGACTGGTCAAAGAAATTCTTGCACAGAATGCCAACGTCGTACTTTTCGGACGTGACAGTGATTTCGATGGAGTCATCAATGTCAAAGTCCCTCAGTTTTCCGAGCAACTGCGCGGCAGCCTGTTTGTGACGCTGATGCAACTGGTGGCATTTCACTTTTCCGTTAAGCTGGGCCTTGACCCGGATAAACCCGGGGAACTCAACCGGTTTATCACTTATTAAGCGAAGGTGTCGAAAGACATCTTTTTTTGTGTTATAATATCGATAACCGATATCGTAAACCGATATGAAAGGTCGTGATCGGATGAGTGACTATGTAAAGAAGCGGCTGTTTCAGGGATTTATCTGCATGCACATCCTGCACCATGCCAAAAGTGAACCCGTATACGGCAGCTGGATGGTACAGGAGTTGGCCCATCACGGCTATGAACTGTCCTACGGAACCCTGTATCCGATTTTGCATGATTTAGAAAAGGAAGGACTGTTGGTTTCTTCGTCATCCAATGTCGAAGGCAAAATACGCAAGTACTACTCACTGACACACTCAGGGGAACAAGTATTGTCAGAAATGATCAGGTATCTTGCAGAGCTGACCGGTGAGATCCTAAAGGAAAACTATGAATAAAGCCATGAGAAAAACCGCCCAGTTTCTGGGACTGAACCGAAGCATCGGTGCGATGCTGGTCATGGCAATACTCTTGGGCATGGGTGAGAAGATGGGCGAGCGCTTTCTGCCGATCTATCTGCTTGCGGTCGGCGGTTCGGTGTATGCGGTCGGCTTTCTCAATGCCCTCGACAACTTTCTCAGTGCGATCTACTCCTGGATCGGCGGAGTCGTTTCCGATAAAGTCGGATATAAACGGGCCCTGATGATCTACACTGTCATCTCGATTTTCGGCTATCTGATCATTATCCTTTTCCCAAGCTGGCAAGCTGTACTGATCGGGGCCATCTTCTTCATTTCATGGACGGCCCTCTCCTTACCGGCCATCTTATCCCTGGTTTCTTCGACACTGAAAAAGGAAAAGCAGACGATGGGCGTATCGATGCACTCGATGATCCGACGCATCCCCATGGCCATCGGACCGCTGATCGGCGCGATTTTGATAGAAATTTATGGCATACTGATTGGTGCCCGGATTGCCTTTATCGTCGCACTGGTGTTTGCGATCATATCCCTGATCTTTATCCGGCTTTTCATCGAGGACAAACAAGAGAAAAGCGAAAAAGTCAGCAACATCATCCAAACGGTCCGTACGATGCCCAACGAACTCAAGACACTGCTGCTCAGCGATATCCTGATCCGCTTTGCCGAGCAGATTCCTTATGCCTTTGTGGTGGTATGGATCATCCAAACCAACCAGCAGTCTGCCGTAAATTTCAGCGTGCTGACAATGATTGAAATGGCCGTAGCCATGATCATCTATATCCCGGTCGCCTATCTTTCCGAGAAAGTGTCCAACAAGACGATCGTGGCGATCACTTTCGGATTCTTTACGATATTTCCGGCATTCCTGCTGTTTTCCACGGGTATGCCGATGCTTATTATTGCCTTTATCATCCGCGGACTCAAGGAATTTGGGGAGCCGACCCGCAAGGCACTGATCGTCAAGCTGGCCAACGAAGGTTCCAAAGCGACGACCTTCGGTACATATTATCTGATTCGCGATGTCGTCGTTTCCATCGCAGCGATGTTTAGTGCGATGCTCTGGTCGATATCCCCGCAGACCAACTTTCTGACGGCCAGTGCATTTGGACTGCTTGGAACCGCGATTTTTGTTATATTTGGAAAAGACAAGCGGACTTTGATTGAATGGAAAGGAATTAAGAATGAATAAACACGAAAAAAAGAGTATATATAAAGAAATATTCTCCGTATTTTTAAAATTAGGTGTTTTCGCCTTTGGCGGACCGGCCGCCCATGTGGCCATGATGGAAGATGAAGTCGTCACCAAACGGAAATGGCTGAGCAAAGATCGTTTCATTGAAATGTTTGGTTTTACCAGTCTGATCCCCGGACCCAACTCCACGGAAATGGCGATTCTGATGGGCTATCAGCGCGGCGGTGTCATCGGTCTGCTCATCGCCGGAACCAGCTTTATCTTACCGGCCGCAGCCATCGTCTTGGTCTTCGCTTACATTTATGTCAATTACGGCACGATTCCGGCAGTAGCATCCTTATTTGACGGAGTCAAACCGGTCATTCTTGCCATCGTGTTGCAGGCACTCTACCGCCTGTCAAAAACGATCTTAAAGGGTTGGCAGGTCATCCTGTTATTTACCGGTGTGTTTGCCTTATCGATGGCAGGTATCAGTGAAATCCCATTATTACTGATGGCGGCCGCCGTGATGTTTGCGTTTAAACAAATCAAAAAAGGTAAACTTTTGGTCGTTGAACCAATGTCTGCCATTCTTGTATTTCTGGTCTTTTTGAAAATCGGTTCAGTTCTCTATGGCTCCGGATATGTACTTCTTTCCTTTCTGGAAACGGAATTTGTGTTGCGTTATGGGGCGATCACGGCTCAGCAACTGCTTGATGCGGTCGCTGTCGGTCAGTTTACGCCCGGTCCGGTCTTTACGACCGCAACCTTCATCGGCTATCTGATCGCCGGATATCCGGGAGCACTGGGAGCAACGATCGGTATTTTCTTACCGTCCTTTCTGTTGGTCGGCTTTCTGTTTCCGCTCTTTGACAAGTTGCGCAACAACGAAAAACTCTCTGCGCTGCTTGACGGGATCAATGCGGCTTCGATCGCTTTAATGGCGGCCGTGACCGTCAAACTGGGGTTGGCGACCTTGATTTCTTGGGAAGCCGGACTGATATTTGTGCTCAGTGCCGTACTGCTGATCCGCTATAAAATAAACTCCACCTATCTGATTATCGGCGGAGCATTGTTGGGACTATTGATTTAAGTGCTTCGGCACTTTTTTATTTGATGCGGTAAGTGTCGATGCCGCGGTAGTGAACGATCTTGATCTTGGGATGACTGCGCAGCAGCCGAAAGATATTTTCAATGTTGGTATTGTTGCGCTTCTTAAGGAAATGCTCAATTTCGTGCTGATTCATCGGATGGCGCTGGGTAATGTTGAGGATGGCCTCTAAATCATCGGAAATCTCACTTGCATAGCCGTTTTCATATGCGTCCTCAATACCGATTCCCTTTAAAATATCCATGGCCTCCAACATTTTTTCGTGGGTGACCATTTGTGCAAAACTCTCGACCGGCGGCCGGACGGGCGTGTTGATGTACAGTTTGTCCATATAAAACTGATGTAGAAAATCCTGATACTTAAGCAGATTTTCGGTAGAATCATTGATACCCTTGATCAGCATCAGCTCAAGCCATAACAGCCCGGGATACTGACGACTGAACTTCTTCAGTGCCAAAGTGACTTGCTCAAAGTCGATATCGCCATGGGGGCGGTTGATACGCTTAAACGACGCCTCATCATAGCCATTGACCGAAGGCATGACGATGTCAGCCAGCATGCATGTATCATAGACTTCCGGATCGCTAAGCAAAGCACCGTTGGTAATCAGAGCGATCGGTTTTTTGGTCCGCTTCTTCAGTTCGATGATCAGTTCTTTTAATCCGGCATACAGCGTCGGCTCCCCATCTCCCGCAAATGTGACGGCATCAAAGGGGATGCCGGAGGCGAGCACCTGATCAAACTCATCCAGGATATCCGATACGGGCATAAACATCTGCGGCGTATTGGTCATTTTGTCGGTAGGTCCCAACATGCAGTAAATACATGCGTAATTGCATGCTTTTTTGGGAATCGGGCTGATACCCAACGACTGACCCAAGCGTCGCGAAGGAATCGGTCCGTATACATAGTTCATCGCTTTTTTCATTCAATCACCCCATATCTGTATTATAACGCAAATGGCTCTGTTGCATAAGGGCAAGTGGTGGTAATATGGAAAGTGAAGAGAGAACGATATGGAACTGATCAAAGCCAAGACCCTGCTTTCTGCCTATCGGAGCAACTCCGACTGGTTTGGGCACCATTACAATCTGAACATTTACAAAGGCTGCTCCCACGGCTGTATTTACTGTGATTCGCGCAGTGACTGTTACCGCATCGAGAATTTTGATGAGGTCAGAGCCAAAGATCAAGCCTTGCTCACTTTGGAAAAAGAACTTAAGAGCAAAAGGAAAAAAGGGGTCATCGGCAGCGGTGCTATGAGCGATCCTTACAATCCGCAGGAAGCATTTGCTTTGCTTACGCGCGGTTCACTGCTTTTGATCGATAAGTATGAGTACGGGATTTCCCTGACGACCAAAAGCACGCTGATCGAACGGGACCTCGATGTGCTGATACGCATCCGAAAGCATTCCCCTGTATTGGTGCTGATGACGATCACCACCGCCGATGACGGGTTGGCATCGGTCATCGAACCTCACTCAAGTTCAACGTCCCAACGGTTTGAAACCTTGCGCAAAATCTCGGCTGCCCAAATCCCGACCGGGATATTGCTGATGCCGATCCTGCCATGGATCAACGATACTTCGGAAAATATCCGTGATATCATCGTTAAGGCGAATGCCTGCGGTGTTAAGTATATATATCCGGCTTTTGGGGTGACGTTGCGACAGAACCAGCGGGAATACTATTTTGAGCAGCTCGACCGTCACTTTCCCGGATTAAGAGATAAATATGTTCGCGCATATGGCGAGCGGTATGTGTGTGAATCACCGCGTGCAGGCGTCTTGTCTGAGCTTTTCGAAAAGGAATGCAGAAGGTTGGGAATACTGACAAAGATGAGTTCGATCATCCAGGACTATCAGTCAGGATTTAAGGACGAACAGCTGAAACTCTTTTGAAAATTCATTGTAAATTCACGTAAGTTAACGTATCATTAATAAAAACACGGAGGTAACCTCATGGAAGACGTATTGAAACTGCTGACGCAGAACGCCCGGTTAAGCCATCAGGAAATCGCAGTCCTATTGGGAAAAACGGAGCTTGAAGTTGATAAAATCATCGAAAAACTGGAGCAAGACGGCATCATCAAAGGGTATCAGGCCATCATCAATTATGAGAAACTGCCTCAGGTTCCGGTTTTGGCTTTGATCGAATGCAAAGTCATGCCCAAGGCAGAACACGGCTTTCAGGAAATTGCGGATCGGGTCATGTTGCTTGAGGAAGTCGAGAGCGTATATCTGATGGCCGGTAACTATGATCTGGCGGTGTTTGTCAAGGGCAGTACCATGCAACAAGTCGCTAACTTTGTGGCGAAGCGGCTTTCGACCCTGGACTCGATCCTGTCGACTTCGACGCGTTTTGTCTTGCAGCGATACAAACAAAACGGGGTCATCCTTGATGAAAAAGACATCCGCGATCCGCGCAATATGGTGTTGTGATGGATCCGAAAGTCATTTTTAATCAGCACTTAAAAAACGTCAAACCCTCGGTCGTCGGGAAGTTTTTAGAGATTGCCAATGAGTACAAAGAAATCATTTCGCTCAGTGTCGGCGAGCCGGATTTTCAGACGCCCTGGCATATCCGTCAGGCCGGGATCGCGGCTCTGGAACAAGGCAAGACCTTCTACTCACCGGTACGCGGACTGCTGGCCTTACGCGAGCAGATTTCGGAATATATGATGCGGCGTTTTGACGTGCAGTATCATCCCAAAACCGAAATCCTGGTGACTGTCGGTTCCTCGGAGGCCATTGAGATGGTGTACCGTACCTTGCTGAATCCCGGGGATGAAGTACTGATCGTTCAGCCAAGCTATCTGGTGTATGAGCCGATGGTTTATATGGCCGGTGCAGTTCCGATCATCATCGAAACCTTTGAAAAGGACGGATTTCGTTTAAAACCCGAACAACTGAAAGAGAAAATCACCGATAAAACCCGGTTGCTGATCTTACCGTATCCGTGCAATCCGACCGGAGCGATCATGGAACGTGAAGACCTGGAAGCTATTGCCGAAGTCATTCGGACGACGGCTATGCTGGTGCTCAGTGATGAGATTTATGCTGAACTCAATTATTCCGATATTTCACATGTATCCATTGCGCAGATTGAGGGGATGCGTGAGCGCACGATCGTGACTTCCGGGTTCTCTAAAGCCTTTGCGATGACCGGATGGCGGATCGGATATGCCTGTGCCCCTCAAGAAATCATTTCGGCCATGACCAAATATCATCAGTATGCCATCATGTGCGCACCGACCGTATCGCAGTTTGCAGGAATCGAGGCGTTGGTCAATGGGGCGGGGGATATTGAAACGATGCGCAGTGAATACAACATGCGCCGACGTTATATTGTCGACCGGCTCAATAAAATGGGTTTGTCCTGCTATGAACCTCAGGGAGCGTTTTATGTTTTTCCCAACATCCGTCCGACCGGATTGAGCAGTGAGGAATTCTGTGAACTTCTGCTTAAAAAGAAGCAGGTTGCGGTCATCCCGGGCAATGCCTTTGGGGATTGCGGGGAGGGATTTATCCGTATTTCCTATTCATTTTCACTGAAGCATATCATCGAGGCGATGAACCGATTGGAAGAATTTTTAAAGGAACTATCGCTGGGATAGTTCTTTTGTACAATGTGAACGGACTTTGTTTTGATGTGCTATACTTACTTAAAAGCAGAGATTGAGTCTCTGATCAATCAAGGAGAAAGAACCGATGTTCATACATGAAATCATCTCGTTTTTAAATGAAGGTGCAGAGTGGGTGGATTTTAATTATACCCGTGATGTCGTACTGTTTGGTGATCCCAACCAAGAAGTGAAAAAGGTCGGTATATGTTGGGTAGCAACGCTGCCGGCCATCAAGCAAGCCATCAGTGAAGGTATCAATTTTATCATTTCGCATGAGAATTGCTTTTATGAAGAGGGGACCATGTTGCCCAGGGAACTTCTTGATGCAAGAAAAGTCAAAGAGGATCTGCTGGCAAAACATGGCGTCTGTGTTTACCGCTGTCATGATGTCTGGGACATGAAACCGGAAGTCGGAGTTTCCGATACCTGGAGTTCGATCATCGGATTGCCGTTTGTAAAGAGAGAACTTCGATCGTATAATTCTTTTGCTTATTTTGAACCGATGACAGTGGAAACCATCGCACAGAAAATCGCCCACACACTGGCTCCTCACGGTCAGTCATCGGTATCAGTTTTGGGAAATATTCATCAGACGGTTTCATCGCTGGGAATCGGAACCGGAGCTGCCACGGATGTGTTTGCGCTTGTCCGTAAGAATGTCGAGTGTGTCGTTTTGAGTGATGACGGAAGTAATAACTGGATTGCCGGTCAGTATTGCGTTGACAGAAATATACCGCTGATTTTGGTTCATCATTCGGTCAGTGAAATCCCGGGCATTAAAACGATGGTTGACTATTTAAGAAAAAAATTCACCGACTTATCCGTTGAATATCTGGATGAAGGTTACCGGTACCGCATCGTATCAGCCGGGGATTGCTGAGATCTTCCTCAGAAAGCAGCAATGCAACTGACAATGTAAGTTCGAACGATCCATGGGATCGTTCTTTTAATGAGAACCTTTTCTATATTGGATTTTCTGTTTGACAGAAAAAACACAAAGACATATACTATAAAAGTAAACCAACGGTTTACTTAGAGGTATGTATGAGAAGAGATGAAAAGAAGGCGCTGTTGAAAGAAAAAATCATCGATGCGGCAGAAACGGTTTTCTTTGAGAAGGGATATGTCGTGGCTACGATGGACGATGTTTGCAAGAATGCCGATATCAGCAAGCGCACCTTGTATATTTATTTTTTGGGAAAAGATCAGCTGATCATGGCGGTATTGAATCGGGGATTTGATGTACTGAAAAGGGCATTCGCTTCACCTCAAGGAAATGATCCCATCGACCGGCTGAACTGGATCGTGGAGAATTTCATACGATTCAGTTTCGACTATCCGGAATACTTTATGCTGATTGCTCAGTTTGAAAATCAGCCGATGGATTTTGATGAGCGTATCGATCCGGATGTCGAGGCTGTGTATGCCAAAGCCAACTTTATGTTTGGTGTTCTGTTAGACTGCCTGTATGACGGTATTGCACAGAACCGAATTGGCAGGGCGTTCGATCCGGTCAATGCAGCGATCATAATTTGGTCTTCGTTGTTTGGTCTTTGTACGACCCTGATTAAAAAACGTCATTACGTCAAAGCGGAGCTGAACAGGGATCCTTCGGATGTCATAGCGGATGCCCTGGCGATGGTTCGAAATGCTCTGACTCATCATTCGTAAGGGAGGGAAATTAACTATTACAAATCAAGAGAGAAATGAAGAAAAACGAAAAGCATAAATTTAACCATGACAAAAACCGGTCAGCACGACTGTTTTGTTCGATTGTGACTCTGATTTCCGAAACGCTACCTCATTTTGGAAAGATCGAAATCACAGTTATTCTTTTCAAGATGAAAGATGATTCTAATCAAGCGTTTTGCCACATGTGAGAGT
>DDYT01000062.1 GCA_002348095.1 Erysipelotrichaceae bacterium UBA2227
TCCATTGGATGATCGAAGGTGCGGAGGCTGTTGTCTGGGTCAAACACGGTACAACCTCTGCTGAGTATGGGGATGGAACTTCCGGTGAATTCACCACAAGCGACAGTAAAGGCGTAAGTAATGCAGTATTCTTGATCGATCTGCTCGATGATGAAGATGAAGAGCTAGATGATGAAGAAGATGAAAACGATGATGATGAAGAGCTTGATGACGAAGATGAAAACGATGATGATGAAGAACTGGATGACGAAGAAGAAGAAAACAATGATGAGGAAGAAGAATTAGACGACGAAGAAGAAGACGACGATGATGAAGAAGAATTAGACGACCAAGAAGAAAATGACGATGAGGAAGAAGAAGACGACGAAGAAGAGGAAGATGATGACGAAGTCTTAGGCGATGACGATGAAAACGTTGATGAAGAAGAGGAAGAAAACATCGATGAAGAAGAGGAAGAAGACGAAGTTCTCTCTGATGAAGATGAACAGCTTCCGGATACTTCGGATGCATCGACCGGTTTGGGACTGTTGAGTGGCTTGCTTGGCTTGTTGTTACTGATGGTTTCAAAGAAGAAAGAAGTCGCATAAAATAGAATAAGAAGCATTGCGAGCGTAGAATGATCTGATTCTGCAGGGGCGAATGCTTCTTTTTTTGTTTCTATGATAATGAAAATCCCCTTTCGGGGATTATTGTTAAGGCTTCTTGTAAATCAGGATCGGACTTCTTGCCGCAAGCACATCGTCCACACGCTTGACCGGTGTGGTCAGCGGAGCATCTCTCAGTGCCTGGCCGTTGGTCATCGCCGTGTGATAGATATCTCTGAAGGTCTGGATCGCAAAGTCTAGCGTTTCCTTGCTTTCCGTCTCATTCGGTTCGATCATCAGTGCCTCATGCACGATATTCGGGAAATACATCGTCGGTGGATGGATGCCCACATCAAGCAAGGCTTTTGATACATCTTTCGCGGAAACATTGTACTCGTGTTTTTCTTTTTCCATCGAAACCACAAACTCATGCATGCATGTGCCCGGATAAGCAACGGTATAGAGATCATTGAGTTTCTCCATCATATAGTTTGCGTTGAGCACCGCATTCTTCGATGCTTCCTTAAGCCCGTCCCCTCCTAAGGAGAGAATGTACGTCAGAGCACGGATATTGGTAAGGAAGTTACCGTAGAAGCTGCGCATACGCCCGATGGATACTTCGGAGTCGTTTTTAATGGTGATATGATCGTTTTCCTTGATGATGGTACCGTTGGGTAAGAACGGTTCCAAAATTTTCTTGACACCTACCGGACCGGAACCCGGACCGCCACCGCCATGCGGAGTTGAGAAGGTCTTGTGAAGGTTGAGATGCACGACATCAAAGCCCATATCTCCCGGACGGGAAAGTCCCATAATGGCATTCAGGTTGGCTCCGTCATAATAGAGCAGTCCGCCGGCATCGTGAACGATATCGGCGATTTCCTTGATGTTTTCATCAAAGAGACCCAATGTATTGGGATTGGTGAGCATCAGCGCGGCTGTTTTTTCGTTTACCAAGCTTCTGAGCTCATCGATATCGACACCGCCCTTATCATTGGATTTGACACTGATAACTTCATAGCCGGCCATCGCTGCGGATGCCGGGTTGGTACCGTGCGCCGAGTCAGGAACGATTACCTGGGTACGGGCTGTATCTTTTCTTGATTGGTGATAAGCATTGATTAATAACATGCCCGTAAACTCGCCATGGGCACCGGCGGCCGGCTGTACCGTAAAGGCATCCATGCCGGTCACTTCACATAAACTCGATTGTAAGTGCCACAGAGCCTTTAGGGAGCCGTTGACCGTATGTTCAGGCTGTAAGGGGTGTAAGTGGGCAAAACCCGGCAGTGAGGCTGCATCTTCGTTTAAACGCGGATTATACTTCATTGTGCAGGATCCCAACGGATAGAACCCGTTGTCGACCCCATGCGCCTTGCGTGAAAGACCGATGTAATGACGGACGATATCAATTTCCGCCACTTCAGGAAGCTCTAGTGCGGATTCTCTGATATATTCGTTATACACATCATCGCCATGCATCTGACTGCTAGGCAGAATCACACAGCGTCTGCCCTCGCGACTGGTCTCAAAAATCAGGTTACTCATTTTGACACCTCCTCTAAAAGACGCAGTATGGTATGGATTTCTTTGTCACTGACCGCCTCCGTCACGCACCACAACATCGTATGATCGCCCAACGGTAAGCCCGCCAGGATATCATGCTGCTCCAGATGTTGGACGATCCGTTCGGTGGACACCGGCGTCGTCGTCACAAACTCATGGAAAAACGGCTGATCGTATTTCAGTTTGAATCCGAGTGCGGATAACTGTTTTTGTAAGAAATGCGCTTTGTGATAGCATTGTGAAGCAACTTCCTTTAGTCCCTGCGGACCCATCGACGTCAGATACATCGCCGCCGTCAAAGCACAGTGCGCCTGATTGGAACACAGACTGCTCGACGCTTTCTCACGACGGATATGCTGTTCACGGGCCTGAAGGGTCAGTACGAAGGCACGCTTACCGTCAAGATCAAGTGTCTGACCGACGATACGACCCGGCAGCTTACGGACCATCTCATTGGTCGTCGCCATAAATCCGAGATACGGACCGCCGAAAGCAATATTGAGACCCAACGGCTGAGCTTCCCCGACCGCAATGTCCGCACCATACGCTCTGGGTTCTTTAAACAATGCCAGCGAAATCGGATTGACCGAAACGATCAGTTTCGCCTTTGCGCTGTGGGTCACATCACTGATCGCCTGGGTATCCTCAAGGATCCCATAGTAATTAGGATGTTGAATTACGACACACGCCAAATCTTCAGAGAGGTTATTTTTTAACCACTCCAGATCCAACCGCCCGTTTTTCGAAGGGATGATTTCCACATCGATCGGAAGGTGCTGGGTGTACGTCTTGACGGTCATGATCGACTGAGGATCTAGATTGGCTGAAAGTAAAGCTTTACGGCGTTTACGGTCGACCGTCATATTGACAGCTTCCGCCACGGCACTGGCCCCATCGTATACCGACGCATTGGAAGCGTCCATACCGGTCAGCTGACAGATCATCGTCTGATATTCAAAAATCGATTGTAAGATCCCCTGGGAAAACTCTGCCTGATACGGGGTATAAGCCGTAACGAATTCTTCCCTGGAAGACAAGTGTTTAACTACGCTGGGAATCAGATGGCGATACGCACCGGCCCCACGCAGTACGGTCGGAAATACTTTATTTTCCTTGGCATAGCCGGACATTTTCGCCAGTACTTCAAACTCACTGAGCCCCGGCGGCAAATCCAGTTCGCGATTCAGTCGGACATTGTTTGGGATCGGAGCTACCAGGTCATCCCAGGTCTTACCGATCTCCTGCAACATTTTCAACTGTTCGCTTTTTGTGTTTGGAACATATTGAGCCATTGCGCTCCTCCTTTATTCTGTCTGACTGCGATAAGCCTCAGCACTGATCAGACGTTCTTTACCAGATACTTCACCCAGCTTGACAAACCAGGCCCCATACGGATCGGTATTCAGTTTTTCCGGTGCATCCGTCAGTTCTTCATTGACCTCAAGGATCACACCGTTGACCGGTGCATACACATCGGACACAGCCTTGACCGATTCAACATCGCAAAAACGCTTGCCGGCAGTTACGGCATCGCCTACTTCCGGCAGATTGACATAAACCAAATCACCCAACTCATGCTGAGCAAAATCGGTGATACCGACCAACGCCGTACCATCCTCTAAAAACTGGACCCACTCATGGGATTCGGTGTAAAACAAATGATCTAGAACTTTCATGGTTGATATCCTCCTTTATCTAGATTTACGAACAAACGGAAACTTCGTGATTTCTGCTTTTAATCTTCTTCCGCGAATATCCACGGTAAACTGTGCTTCACTGCTTACATCTGCGTTCACCAAGGCAGTAAACACGGCCTGATTGAGAGTGGGGGAGAAAGTGCCGGTCGTTACATGACCGACCCAAACATCATCCGCATACACATCGCAGTGCTCCCGTGCGATGCCTTTGTCTGTGACTTTAAATGCCAGACGTTTGCGCGTACGCTCTTTGCTTAATGCTTCTTTACCGATGAAATCCGGCTTGTCGAGTCTGACAAACATTTTCAATCCGGCTTCAACGGGATTGATCGTCTCGCTCAGCTCATGACCGTACAGCGGCATACCGGCCTCAAAACGTAAGGTATCGCGACAGCCCAGACCGCACGGAATCAGTCCGAATTCTTCACCGGCTTTCAATACTTCATTCCACAGATGCGGCGTATCGTCTTTTTGACAGTACACCTCAAATCCGTCTTCACCGGTATAACCGGTACGCGAAATCAATACCTTCTTCCCCGCAAAAGTTACATCATCGATAAAGGTGTAATACTTCTGCGGAATCTGACCGGTCAGTTTGGCTGCGACTTTCTCACTGTTGGGACCTTGGATCGCAATCTGTCCGATATCATCGCTGATATCCGTGAAACGGACATCGCCGAAGGTGTGACTTAGGATCCACTCACGGTCTTTATCCCGGTTGGACGCATTGACGACGATATAAAACTTATCTTCTTTCATCCGATACACCAGCAAGTCATCCACGGTGTTGCCATCGGGCTGACACATGATACTGTAACGCACCCCGCCCAACGGTAAATCCGTAAAATCATTGGTAAACAAGAAATTGACATTCGCCAGGGCATCGTTACCTTCCATGATAAATTCGCCCATATGCGAAACGTCAAACATCCCGACATTTTCCCGAACCGCTTTATGTTCGGTCATTATGCCCGTCTCATACTGAATCGGCAACAGATAACCGCCAAACTCGACGATTTTTCCCTTGGCCTCCAGATGACATTCATACAACGGTGTTTTCTTTTCCAAATCGGTCAGCCTCCTTTTTCAAAATAAAAAATGACGCACAGAAATGACTGTGCGCCCTCGTCCTTTGACCTGAAAGATTCTCCCTGACGGGATTGCTTCTTCGGTGGATTGCTCACTCTACGAGGTTTGTCCAAAACCGGTCCTCTTTGCCTGAAAGTTTAAGCGCGAATGCTCCTTCGGCGGTGTTTCCACTCTCTCCCGGTTTCTTCATCCATATCTACCCTCATTATAAAAGAGATTGCCTCTTTAATCAACGAACTTTGGGAAAAGAATGAATTGCCAGTCCCAAAACATCGGCCATCGCATCTTCCAGCGATTCGACGATCGTCGGATGCGGGAATACGACCGGCTCCAAGGATTCGAGGGTTTGCTTGGTAATAATTGCCTGAGTCAGATAGGGGATCATTTCACTGGCCAGATGCGAAAAAATCGTAGCTCCTAAGATTCGGTTGTCCGTATCGGTAATTACTTTGATAAACCCACGATCCTTACCTTCGACTACATGTTTTCCGTTGGCAGAAACGAGAAACTTCCCCGTTTTGATTTCGATATTCTGCTCTTTGGCACTGTTCTCATCCAAACCGATGGATGCGATCTGAGGATCGCTGTAAACGACACTGGGGATAAGCAGGGGATGGACAGGTTTGTCCGGATGGAATATGTGTTCCACAGCAACTTTGGCCTGTGCTGCGGCACCATGCGCCAGCCAGCACTGACCGTTGACATCGCCGATGGCATAAATATGCGGGATATTGGTCTGATAGGCTTCATTGACCTTGATCACTTTCGTGGTTTCAATATGGGCATTTTCCGGTTTCAGTTCACTAAACACAGCTTTTCGGCCAACCGACTGAATGATCCGGTCCGCCGAGATTTTATGTTCGATACCATTGACATGGCATATGACCTGATAGGGATGGATGGGGATGATTCTGTCGACCACCGCATTGGTCAGAATCGTTACCGACTGCTTTTTAAGCATGGTGGCCAGCTGATTGGCCGCGTCCTTGTCCAGACTCGGCAGGATGCGTTTCTGCGCTTCGATGACCGTCACATTACAGCCGATCGACTTATAGAAAGTGGCAAGTTCGACACCGATGACCCCGCCGCCGATCAGACACACATGCTCGCCCGGCTGGATCGGTGTGTCAAAACAGTCATCACTGGTCCATATTTCTTCACTTTGCGCACCTTCGATGGGTAAACGATGAGGTTGTGAACCGGTGGCGATGATAATGATGTCTGCTGTTATCTTTTCATTTCTGCTTTTTAACAACAGGGAATGTTCATCGATGAAACTTGCCTCATCTTCGATCAGTTCGATTTTATTGGCTTTACACAGCGAAGCGATCCCATCTCTCAGACGGGATACGACGGCATCTTTACGATCGATGATTGCCTGTACATTATGATTGGGCACACTGTCAAAAATTCCTAAGGCTTTGGATGTGTGTACGGCATCGATGATATGCGCATCATGCAAAAAGGCTTTGGTCGGAATACAGCCGCGATTGAGGCACGTGCCGCCCAGCTTGCCTTTTTCAATCAAAATGACGTCAGCTTTAACTTGTGCGGCTTTGATCGCGGCAGTATAGCCGCCGATCCCCCCGCCGATTACGATGATTTTCATGCATTCTCCTCACGATGGAAACAGGCTGAAAGGATATCTTCCACCATTTCCTGATGTTCCGGATTTGTATACGCGTTTCTCATGGCAGACTGTTCAAAAGGAATGCCTGTCCATGCCTTCTTGAGTTCTTCGATAAACTGAGGGTTCATCGCATCGCTGTAAATGTGCGATTCGATGACCGTCCCGCTTTTGACATGGAAGAACGCCTGAACTTCGCCCCAAGGAAACTTCGTTTCCACCTGAGCCTCAAACGCTTCGATGGGATTTAAGCGCCACTGATTGGATCTGTACATAACGACCCGATCCTGATATTGCGTTGTGTCCATCAGCTGTTCCGTCAGCTTTGTTTTATATACTTCCTCAAAACTGACTTTCAGTGTTTCGATCAGTAAAGGTATCGTGAGATCGGGATTAAACTGCTTCAGATTCGCGACACGCTTACGCACCGAATCTACCCCTTTGGACTGCATCTTGGCTTTTGACACATTGAGATATTTCGCCAAGTCTTCCATCTTCACATCGACCAACAGGGTACCATGATGAAGGGAATTGTTTAGGCGTTTGGTAAAAGCGTTGCCCGACACTTTACACCCGTCGACTTCAATATCATTGCGACCGGCAAACTTCGCTTCGATGCCCAGTTTATTCAGTGCAGTCAGAATAACTTTTAACTGCTTATGCAAGTCGTAGCGATGATGCGGGGCGATAAAGGTAAAATTGAGATTGCCCAAATCGTGATATACCGCACCGCCACCGGAAGATCGTCGCGCCAGCTTCCCGCCGGCACTCTCCAGTTCTGCGACTTTACACTCTTTATATGCATTTTGATTTTTCCCGATGACCACCGTATGCTGGTTTTGCCACAGGAAAAAAAGAATTTCATCGTCCCGGATCTGATCCATCATCCAATCTTCATAAGCCAGATTCACAAAGGGATTGGTCAAAGGGCTGACAACATAGATTGCTTTCATCAAACATTCCTCCATATGTATTATAAAAGATGAAAGCGCGTATTTCAATAAGTGTTGCAATGCACAAAAAAAGTGATATACTGAATATGACAAGGTTGTCATATGAGGTGATGCAATGCCGACCAGCACATTTTACAATCTGGAAGAAGAGAAGCGAAAGCAGATATTTGAGGCTTGTGTCGAAGAATTCGCTGAGCATACATTCAGCGAAGCATCGATCAATCAGATCATTAAGTCTGCCGGGATTTCAAGGGGAAGTTTTTATCAGTACTTTGCAGATAAGGAAGACTGTTACATGTATCTTCTCGGTGAAATCGCCAAAGAAAAGATGGCTTTGTTTAAGGACATCGTCGAAAAAGATCCTCAAGATACGGTCTTCGATGAGTATGAGAACATGCTTGATCAGGCCATCCGATGGATCGATGTAAAACCGCAGTACTATCAGATCGGTATCCGGATGGATATGGATGACAGCGAATTCATCCAGCGTCTGCTCAAAGGCAATCAGGCCGGACTGGACTACTTCGCATCACTGATCAGAAGGGACCAGCAAAGAGGGATCATCCGCAAAGATATTGATCCTGCGGTTTTGACCGACATGCTGTTCTCCATCAACCGCAGTGCCTTAATGAGTTTCTTCTACAACCGCGACTTTCAGGGAATGAAAAAGCAGTTACACCAAATTTTGGACATCATCCGAAAAGGATCAACAACGGAGGGAAATCATGTTTAAAGTTAAAGATTTACAATTCCAATATCCCAAAAACACATCCAACACCATCAACGGCATCGATTTCGATATTGCCAAAGGTGAGATCTTTGGATTCTTGGGACCCAGCGGTGCCGGAAAAACGACTACACAAAAACTGATGGTCAAACTGCTCACCCATTACAAAGGCTATATCGAGTTTGACGGAAAAGACCTTTCTCATTTTAACGATGAGTTCTATGAGGACATCGGGGTCTGTTTTGAAATGCCGATTTCCTTTTCCAAACTGACGGCCATGGAAAATCTGGATTTTTTCCAAAAACTGTACAAACGTCAGGTCGATGTGGAACCGCTGATGAAACGTTTGGGACTGTGGGAAGACAAGGATAAGCTGGTCGGCGAATATTCCAAGGGGATGAAAATCCGGCTGAATATGGTCCGCGCATTGCTCAATGACCCCAAAATGCTTTTTTTGGATGAACCGACCAACGGACTCGACCCCAAAAATGCCCGCATCGTCAAAGACATGATCCGGGATTTCAGAAGTTCGGGCGGAACCGTTTTTCTCACATCGCACATCATGGGCGATGTCGATGAGCTGTGTGACCGGGTCGCCTTTATTACCGAAGGTAAACTGGTCGAAGTCGATTCACCGCGCAACTTAAAACTCAAATACGGAAAACGGACAGTTGCGGTGGAATATAAGGATAACGGTCATGTCGTCAAGGAAGTGTTTACGATGGATCAGATTCGTGAAAGAGCCTTTATGGACTTGATCACGACCAAGAATATCGAAACGATTCACAGCGGCGAAACGACGCTGGAAGAGATCTTTATTCAAGTGACCGGGGTGAAACTGCATGGCGAAGATTAAACATCTGGTATCCGGCGAGTTTCAGCGGCTGACCAAATACAACCTTTTTACAGCATCGTTCTTTGTCGCTCTGATTTGGATCGGCATGGGCATGTTTCTGGAAACTGAGGAGTTTCGGATGTTTCTGCCCTTTGTCTTTCTGATGGAAGCCTCCGCGATGACCGCATTATTGGTCGGGGCACAAATGTATTACGAAAAGAAGGAGCATACGATTTCTTCGATGCTCATCTCACCGATCACATCGACGGACTATATCGTAAGTAAAATCCTGACCAACATTATCAATCTGATCATTATTTTCGGAACGATTTTCCTTTCAATGTACTTTTTGAAAGATATGACGTTCAATTATCTGATACTTTTGGTCGCGGTATTTCTGGTGACTTCGTTCTATGTCTTCGTCGGTATTCTGCTTTCATATATATCCAAAGATTTCACCGCACTGCTTCTCAATTATATGGTTCTGATGATCATATTCATCCTTCCCAGCATTGCCGTCATGATCGGATTATTGCCCGTCGAATGGAAAGACTATCTGTTCTGGTTTCCGGCCGATGTGACCATCCGGCTGTTTATGGCCGGTGCCGAAGCTTCGGTGGACTGGGTTCAGTACGGACTGGACAGCCTTTATATCATTGTTTTGGGATTTGTGTTCTTTAAGTTTCTGATTCTGCCGCGCTTTAAGGATTATGCGACGGCCAATCTGGGGGTGTGACCATGTATGCACGCTTAGTAAAATTTGAATTCAAGAATATCCTGCGTGACCGGATGACGATCATGTTATTGGTATGGCCTTTTGCCATCGGAATGTTGGGTCGCTATTTCATTCAATCCAACTCGTTGGATAAAATCGTATCAGAAATGGTCGTAGTTGCTTTGACGCTGATGTCCGGGATGATCTTCGGAGCGATGGCCGGATTTTCGATCTTGGATGACAGGGATGATCATGTGTTTGTTTCCATTTCGATCTCTCCGCTCAACGTTCAGGCATATGTGATCTTTAAGGTATTGTTTGTCTATGTCATGGCGGTCATTTCCGGAATTATTACGGTCTATCTGGCCGGAGGATTGGGGTTCGCCTGGTGGCAGGTCGTACTGATTGCCACGCTGACTGCACTTCAGGCACCGATGAATGCTTTTCTGATCAACGCCTTTGCGACCAATAAAGTCGAAGGTTTCGTCACGATGAAAGCAACCGGCTTCCTGTTGATTTTCCCGGTATTCTCCTATCTGTTTCTCGATTGGAAAGAGTGGCTCTTTGCGATCGCTCCGGGATTCTGGCCGGCCAAAGCCGTTCAGACATTGATATTTGAAGATGCGATTTCGGCCGGGCTCATTCAGATGAATCTGAGTTTCTGGCCCTATCTGCTCATCGGATTTGCTTATAATCTGTTTTTAGTGGTATTTATGTATTCGTTCTTTCGAAAAAGAACGCAAACATAACAACAAGGAGGAAAAAATATGGAATGGTATGTAATTCTGCTGTTTGTTCTCGGAGTTTTGTATCTCGTCGCCTATTTCGTGGAAATTCCGTTTTTCTATGAAGGCAATCCAAAGACCCGCTTTATGATTCAGAAAATGGGAAAGAAGAACTACAAACTTGTCTTGCTTGTTTTTGGGATCGTTTTCATCGCAGCTGCACTAATGTTGCGATAATGTGATACAATAGTCCCGTAATCATACGGGAGGTATTTATGGTATCAACATTTGCTGTTTTTAACATGATAGTCACAGCCATCCTGGTATTCGGGTTGCCTGTGGCTGTCATTTTTATTTTGCGCAAAAAAGGCATGGTCACGGCCATGCTTGCGGGAAGCATGGGTTTTATACTGGGATCGCAGGTGTTTCGCACACCGGTCGTCCAACTGATTTTATCCTCTTCGGCCGGCCAGTCGATCATGGAGAATCCGCTGCTCTATGCATTGCTATTGGGTGTAAGTGCGGCTGTATTTGAGTTTGGCGGCCGAATTATTTCGATGTATTATATTCGCAAGCGTTTTTCAGATAAAGAACATATTCTGGGCGTCGGTGTCGGACACGGGGTCATTGAGGCGATTTTCATCGTCGGTCTGACCTATATCAATAACATCCTGCTGGCCATGTGGATCAATGACGGAAGTGTATACAATCTGATTACGGAGACGGTCACCAGAGAAATGATCGATCAGCTGATCGTTACGATGACCACCGCGAATCCGTGGATCTTTCTGATGGCCGGCATCGAACGGATGATGACGGTCGTAATTCACGTCGCGCTGACATTTCTGGTGTTTCAGGGATTGCGAAGCAAGAAGTATCTGCCCTTTTTCGGTGCGGCCATCGGTGCACATGCTCTGTTGGATACGATGACGGCACTGTTCAGCTTATGGGGCGTTTCGATTTGGCTCATTGAGCTGTTTGTTTTCGCCTTTATGTGGCTTGCCATTTATGTGATCGTGATTTTCTGGAAGCGGATGAAACAGGCAGAACAGTTGCAAGAAACACTGCCGTAATTTAGAATTTCTTCAAAGGTGGTGTTTTATGAAAGAGTTAAAACTGTTCTATCTGCCGTTTTGCCCATATTGCAATAAAGCGAAGGATTATCTGGAGGAGTTGATGAAAGACGAACGTTATTCGTCCATCTCGATCCGATGGATCCATGAGGGCAAGGAAAAAGAACTTGCGGATGCCCATGATTATTGTCTGGTTCCGACTTTTTATGACGGAGACAAAAAACTTCATGAAGGGGCAATCAACAAGTCCCAGGTTCGAAATATCTTGGATTCACTGATCAGTGCGTAACGGCTTCGGCCGTTTTTTAATTGTGTATGGCTGTTTCGATTTGTCCGTTCAGATTTCCCGGCGGGATATCATCGTATAATTTCATCGAGTTTTAGCAATGGAATCTGTAAACAGATGCGTTTTTTGGTTTCCCTGAGATAATCTCGCTGCCATGGATTCAGATTGTCAAAATCCCATTTCATCAATATGCCTGTATATACGATGATTTCTCTCAGTCGCAGAAATAATGGTATCATAGCCAGTTCATCATCGGATATTGACCGGTTCTTTTTATAGGCATCAAGGAAACTTTTCATAAATTTTCGGCCTTGATCTATACGTTGATTTTTTATATCTTCACCATAGACATAAACGGTGTAAAAAAGTTGAATTGCAATATCCTCAACATACCAACTGAACTGACATTCGTCAAAATCATACATTATTATATGATTGTCTGATACATGAAAGTTTCCGACATTGATATCTCCGTGAATCAGTCCGAAATTGCTTTTATCCTGATGATGTGCATTAAGTTCTTTTATGACAGAATCATAAGCCCGATGTAATTCGGTTTCTTCAAAACTTACCAACTGCTTAAATCGCTTCAGATACGAGTTTTCATTCCACAAGGGCCGGCAAATCAGGTTATTCTTAATAAACTCTTGGGAATGAAGATGAATTCTTCCGGTGAAATCGCCCAACATCGCAAACATTTGCTCATTGTTCAGATATTCTGAGTATGAAAGTTTCCTTCCCGACACTTCCTCAAAAAGCACCGCATGATATACCGCTTTATCGACATTGATCGAGCAAACAATCTCACTATCTGAGATTTCCAAAACTTTCGCTACGGATATCCCTTTTTGAAATAACGACTGACACCAAAGTATTTCGGAAAGGATTTCATTTTTACTTCTAGTCCGCTCAGATGAAAGCCGCAGTATTTTGCGTTTTCCGCCAATGTCAATTCTGAATATGTGATTCTGATAACCTCCTTCTATCGGAGTTATCTGGTTAGGCTGAAGATTTAATTCAGCACAAACGGCTTTAATGATTGTATGATTCATAATTTTCACCTGTATTTTATTGATTGATGTCTGTCAGGAATCGCAGACAAGGTCCATTGAAGATGCATTTGCTCAGATGACACACTAGAAAAAGGCTACTTTTCAGCAGCCAGATCCACGATCATTTTGTTACAGGCGGTACAGTGGTGCGCACGGGAATAACTGCTGTACAGCCAATCCATCGGTCCAACGACAAAATCTCCTTCACTGGTGTTTGCGAGCATCAGAAACTTCTTGCGTTTTTTAGAAAAAAAGATCTGCCGGCCGCTTTGTAACATGCCGGATTCCATTTCATTGTGACAATACGGACATTTCATAAGTAGGTCCCCCTTGCTTGGATTGTATCAGAAGTGCGTGCTACTTTCTAGTCCAGACTGCTCGTATCAGCTTGTTTTCGTCCTAGTTTCTTCGCCGTAAACATCGAGTGCTGAACGCGTCGGATCGACTCATCGCCGATGATTGCAGTGCCGATACTGATGGAAAGTTCGATCGAATGTCCGGACATAAGCATGGGCTGAGTAAAAGCATTCAGGATTTCATGGATGATCTCTTTGGCATGATGATGGGTAATAAGCAGAAACTCATCATTACCAAATCGCCAGGGACCCTGAACCTGGGTATAACGGTCGCACACCTGCTGGATCCTTGATAATGTCTGGATCAGCACAGCATCACCGATGGCATATCCGTAGGTGTCATTGATTTTCTGAAAGTGATCGATATCGACATCGATCAAAACATTGCCTGACTGTTTCTCTAGTGCACTGTTGATAGTTTCAAGATTCATTGCTTTTTGTATCATAATATATCCTTTCTGACGGATGACAGTATATTGCATGGGAGCAAATATCTGACTCTGAAGACGGCTCGCACGATATTCACGTAAGGTAATGCCGAAGTAGCGTTTAAATGCCCGATAGAACGCTTCACAGGATTCATACTGATAGTTCTGGGCAATCTGATATGCCGTTTTCTGCTGATCCTGACATCGAAATGCGATTTCAGATAAACGGCGATGGCGGATATATTGGTTGAGCGAATAGCCGGTCACGGCTTTAAACAGAGGAGTAAAGGCGGATTTGCTGATTGCAAGCCTGCGGAAAACATCATCCGATTTAATCGGCTGGTCCAGATTTTTCTCTATGAAGATCAAACATAGTTCAATCATTTGTAAAGCATCGCTTTTGTCCATCCGCTGTATCCGTCCGCTGATACCATTGTAAATCAAGTTTGCCTAAATGCGTATGACATTTTCGCCATTTTCTGTCAATCCCTCAATGGACGATGATATAATAATCATAGAACGATCCGAGGTAAGTTATGATTGAGAATCAATGGTATGCGATTGCTCCTGAAAAAATCGTCCCACCCGGGAAAATGACGGGGCTCAAACGTTTGGGCAAAGAATTGCTGATATTTCAGACAACGGATAAGCAGTGGGGTTGTATTGAGGATCTGTGCAGCCATCGGGGTGTCCGTTTGTCAGTCGGAAAACTGAAAGATGACGGCTGTGTCGAATGTCCGTTTCACGGATTACGGTTTGATGCATCCGGTACATGTACCCGGATTCCGGCCAACGGGATAAATGCTCCGGTCGATGACCGTTATCGGGTAAGAAGTTATGCGATTCGGGTCCAATACGGTATCATCTACGTGTTTTACGGCGATAAAGAAAAGGCAGTTGGAGAGGTCCCGTTTTTTACCGATTTTCTGGATGAATCATTTGTGTATAGTGAAATCGCTGATACCTGGGAAACCCATTACTCCCGGGCGATCGAGAATCAGCTGGATGTCGTTCATTTACCCTTTGTCCACCACAACACGATCGGTCGGGGAAATAAAACATTAGTACACGGTCCTAAAACAGTGGTGATCGAAGATACGATCATTACAAGTGCGGACAATGAGGTCGATCAGGGTCAGAAGCAGCGCAAGCCTCAGGAATGCGAAATCAATCCGGATTTGCAGCTGCGCTTTAAGTATCCGAATCTTTGGATCAATATCATTGCGAAGAAAGTGAAGGTTTTCGTGTATTTTGCGCCGGTAGATGATGAACAGGTTATCCTTTACTTGCGCTTTTATCATAAAGTCACACCGTTTAAGATGATCAACCGTCTGATCGCTTATTTCGGTAAATATGCCAATCTGGTGATTGAACGGCAGGATAAACGGGTCGTCGTTA
Organism: Erysipelotrichaceae bacterium UBA2227; assembly: GCA_002348095.1. Taxonomy (GTDB): domain Bacteria; phylum Bacillota_I; class Bacilli_A; order Erysipelotrichales; family Erysipelotrichaceae; genus UBA2227. Next base: position 15,112 of record DDYT01000062.1, read on the forward strand.
CACAGCGTCCGAAACGGACACAACTGCGCATGGGAGAAAAATTAATTCAAGGCGATCAGCCGATCGTTGTTTATCGCAAACTCAGAGAAGAGCTTATCGCAGCTTCGAAAGGAAACGGGTAATGGAGATTTTAGCTTTGATTGAAGACCATCCGGTGCGGTTGATCCTAAGCAATCCATTGGGGCAGTATCGCAAAAGTGAAATCCGGCTCGTAAGCGGAAACCCGGATTTTTATCAGTGCGCACACTACACAGAACAACAGGTATTTCATGTCAATTTTCCGGTGGAGAAGCTTCACTCTTTTCTGATGAAGGAGTTTTCACACTTCCGTCAGATTGATGCCTGGGGTACAAAATATATCTGGCATTTTAAGCGGACCAAACGGGACAAACTGATGGTGAGCAAGAAGATCAACAAGGAAAAAACGGAAGTATCTGCACATAACCGTCCGAAGGAATATATCCTTGAAGAGAAAACCATCGTTCCGGCATTGGTTGATTTGAAAATCATGGATGAACAGGGGAATGTTTTTCCTTCGCGATTTGCGAAGTTCAAGCAGATCAACCGCTTTTTGGAAATGATCGAAGATGTGATCGAAAAGGAAGATCAGAAATCATGGAACATTGTTGATTTCGGCTGTGGGAAGTCGTACCTTACTTTTATCGTCTATGATTATCTGACGCGCATCCGGGGTTTGGATGTGACGATGACCGGACTCGATTTAAAAGCGGATGTAATATCGCAGTGCAACCTGACAGCAAGCAAGTACGGATATGACAAACTTCAGTTCAAACTGGGCGATATAAAGAATTTTGTCAGTGACCGGGATATCGATATGGTCATCAGTTTACATGCCTGTGACGTAGCGACGGATTATGCGCTTAATCAGGCGATCCGCTGGAACGCAAAAATCATCATGGCGGTACCGTGTTGTCATAAAGAGCTGTTGCATACCGGGGATTTCGATGGGTTGGCGATGATCGGGGCTTATGGATTAAGCAAAGAGCGGATCAGCGCATTACTGACCGACAATTACCGTTCTGCTTATTTGGAGAAAATGGGATATTCGGTCGATATGCTCGAGATGTTTGATCTATCTCATTCGCCCAAAAACATCCTGCTTCGGGCCGTGAGGACCAATCGTAAGCAAAGTCAGAAGTCCAGGGATGTCATCGATCAGATCGAAAGCAGCTTTAAGGTACGACTGACGCTGGGCCGATTGTTGGAGGATTTGTGATGTTTCGACGCAAGAAAGTATGGTCCGATGGCGAAATCGCGTTGGAGCTGGTCGTTAAGACACCGGCTAACAAAGAGAAGAACTGGGTAGCATCCAACATTTATGATATCCGCCGTTGCGAGGATAAAAAGGTGGTCGGTCGCTGCGACATCCGCTTTGGTATGAACCGGGATCTGTACTATATGGGTAATATCGGCTATGCCATATATCCGCCGTATCGGGGTCATCGCTATGCCATGAAAGCAACGAAACTTCTGATGGAAATTGCGAAGCATAACAAAATGAAGGAAATCATCATCACGTGCAATCCGGACAATTACGCGTCCCGTCGGACGTGTGAACTGGCGGGTTGCATGTTAAAGGAGATCGTCGATGTTCCTAAGGATCACGAACTGATCGAGCAGGAAGAGTATCAGAAGTGCATTTATGTGAAAGTTTTGGGATGATAGGGCTTACACGGATGTTGTGAAAGAAAATGTCGCGAAATGTTTGAAAAAGGGGCAACTTTGTTTCCCTTTTTGGTGTTTTTTGGGTATAATCACCATGGGTGAGATTATGATCAAACTTTTCGCAACAGATTTGGATGGGACATTGCTGTATGATGGCAACGGCTCCCACCACAATACAAACTTAACAAAAACACGGGTCGAACTGATTCATCAGTTGAAAAAAAACGGGATACATTTCGCAATTGCGACCGGCCGCGATTATTTTACGCGCCATAAAATCAGTGAACAGATCGGATTTGAGATCGATGCGATCGGTTCCAACGGATGCTGTGTGGTGGTCAATGAGAAACTGATGGTCAACCATACGCTCAGCTGGGATATTATGTACAAACTCAATGACGAACTTGAAAAGTTCGGCTATCCCTTTGAACTTCTGACGATTGACAGTGAGGGGCGTCATGTGATGACCAATCCGAAGTCCCATGTATTTTTCGTGTTCAATCATATGAAAGCTAACGGAGAAATCCGGTCTTTCACCGAAGTGCCGCTGTTAGAGTGGGCGAAAACCAGTGAGCTTCTGCCAAACAAAATCGTGATCGTCGTTGAGGAGAATCGTGATGAGATCATGGCAAAACTTTTGCCGTTTATCGACAGGTATCAGTTGGATATGTTTTATTCCGGTCCGATATATATAGAAATCATGCCGAAAAATGTCAATAAGGCTTCCGGGATCGAGGTTTTGATGAGACATTACAATATCAAAGATCATGAAGTGGCTGTCATTGGGGATTCGATGAACGATGCGGCCATGCTGACACGTTTTCATAACAGTTATGTCATGTCGCATGCCAGTTCCGATGTGTTGAAACTGGGCAAGAAAGTTGTTTCTTCGGTCGATGAAGCCATGATGGAAGTGCTGGGAATATCGCATGCAGACATTTAATCTGCATACCCACACCGATCGTTGCGGCCATGCCATCGGCAGTGATGAGGAATATGTTCAGGCTGCCATCAAAGCGGAAATCAAGGTTTTGGGGTTTAGTGATCATGTGCCATGGTCAACGGCCAAACTTTTTACTGAGCGCATGCCGATGGATCGTAAGAATGATTATTTGCATTCCATAGAACATTTAAAACACAAATATCGTGATCAGATCACGATCCTTTCGGGTTATGAATGTGAGTTTTTTCCGGATATGGCGGATGAGTTGTTGCTGCGCAAAGCGGAGGTCGACTATCTGATTTTGGGTCAGCACAATCCGAAGATGGATGTGCGTGACTTTGCCCGTCACAATGACGATGATGATTTGCTTATTTACGCAGATTTAATAGAGCAGGCATGTGAAAGCGGCCTGTTTACTTATATGGCTCATCCGGATTATTTTATGAAGGGCCGAAATCACTGGAATGCGCGGTGCATCGAAGTGACGCATCGCATATGTCAGGCGGCGAAAAAAGCAAACCTGCCGATGGAGGTCAATCTCAACGGGATGCGTTACGGCATGCAGGAGTATGTCGGTTTGGGTGATCGCTTTGCTTATCCGTTTTTTGAGTTTTGGCAGATTGCTGCACAATATGACATTCGGACGGTCTTTGGGTTTGATGCCCATAAACCAGTTACATTAACCGAAGATTTCCGTTATAATAAAGTTGTGGAAATCCTTGATGGTTTGTCGTTTTCTTGGGTAGAGGATCCTTTTAGTATCATCAAATAGGGGAATGTGGTGAGGAAAGTTGATTAAGCTGGCAAGATATCTGATTCGCAAGCGCATCGTGGTCGCTGTGATGATTTTGACACAGTTGGCTCTTTTGATGCTTTTTGTTTACTCATTGAGTCAGTTTGCCGTTCCTGCTTATGCGACGCTGATCATCTTGAGCATCGTCGTCGTTATATACATCGTCAATCGTCCCGACAACCCTTCTTATAAGCTGTCGTGGGCGATTTTGATATTAGTCGTTCCGATCGTGGGCGGTGTTTTGTATTTGATTTTCGGCGGAAAGAAAATTCCAAAGGCACTGAGAAAAGAGATGGTCAAGTCATCCAATGAGAATGCACCGTTTCTGATTCAGGATCCGGCTGTACTCAATCAGATCCGTCATTTGGACCCCCAACTGTTCAAACAGATCAATTACTTGTGGCGTAACTGCTACTTTCCGATTTATAAAAATACGCAGACCGAATATTTCGATTTGGGCGAAGGGAAATTTGAGGCGTTAAAGCGCGAGCTGAGGAAAGCTGAAAAGTTCATTTTCCTGGAGTATTTCATTATCAAAAAAGGGTGTATGTGGAGTGCGATCGAGGAGATCCTTGTGGAGAAAGTCAAATCCGGGGTGGATGTCCGTTTGATCTACGATGACTTCGGCTGTCATGAACTGCCCGAGGATTTCGATGAATATCTGAACCGGATGGGGATCAAAACGTTCGTATTCAATCCGCTCAAGCCGACCTTAGCCATCCTGATGAACAACCGTGACCACCGGAAAATCTGTGTGATCGACGGGAAAGTCGGATTTATCGGCGGTGTCAATCTGGCCGATGAATATATCAATGTCGTCGAGCGTTTCGGACATTGGAAAGATACCGCTGTGATGATCCGCGGGGAGGCTGTGTGGAGTCTGACCGTGATGTTTATGACATTCTATAATTATCTTTCGAAAGAGAATGAGGATATCCTGAAGTTTAAGAATACCGACATTCCGGAATACATTACCGATGGGTATGTTCAGCCGTATTCGGATTCACCGACCGATGATGAACCGGTCGGAGAGACGGCACACATGAACATCATCAATTTGGCCAAAAGGTATGTGTATATCATGACCCCCTATCTGATCATCGGCTATGAGATGCAGAAAGCACTGATCACCGCTGCGAAAAACGGCATCGATGTCCGTCTGATGGTCCCGCATATTCCGGATAAGTGGTATGTCCACGCAATTACCCGATCCAATTATGAGCAGCTGATTAAAGGCGGTGTCAGGATCTTTGAGTATGAACCGGGATTCATGCATGCGAAATCACTGGTCGCAGATGATGAAGTTGCGATCGTCGGAACGACCAATATGGATTTTCGCAGTTACTATATGCACTTTGAATGCGGGATATTGTTTATTGAAGGTAAAATTATCCGTGAGTTGAAAGAAGATTTCATGCTCACCCAAAAGCAGTGCATTGAGATTTCGATGGAAGACTGTTTGCGGGTACCGACGCTGCGACGTTGGGGACGGGCTATCTTGAATTTGTTTAGCGCATTATTATGAGGTGAAATATGCAAAAAATCGGATTGGTGTTGGAGGGCGGCGGATTGCGCGGTGCGTATACGGCCGGTGTCCTCTCGTGGCTGATGGATCATCATATCGACTTTGAATTTGCGGTCGGAATTTCTTCCGGCGCTTTATATGCGGCGTGTTATGTGGCGGATATGCGGGAGCAGTTTCCTTTGCTCGCCGTGGAATATGCATCGCGAAAGGAAAATGTCGGTTGGTATCCGATTCTTAATGAAGGGACACCGGTAGGTTATAACTACCTGTTTGATACCGTGATCAATCAGAAACTGAAACTGGACGCTGCAAAAGTCCGTCAGGCAAATACGAAGATGGAGTTTGGCGTTTACGATTTGGCCAAACAGACAACATTCTGGCTGACCAACAAGGACTGTGACGATCGCTGGCTGTTTATCAAGGCAGCCTGCACGTTGCCGATTGCCGGTCGCAGTGTATTGATCAAAGGGAAGAAGTACATGGACGGCGGTTTGACATCGATGATTCCGATCGAACGCTCGCTGGAAAACGGTTGTGATAAGCACTTCGTGATCACGACCAAAGATATCTCGTTTGTGCGCAAACCCAACTCAAAACCGCTACAGCTGCTTTTGGATTTGATATATCTGAAGTATCCAAGAATGTTAAAGGATTTCCGTAAACGTACGGACGTTTATTATGCCCAACGTCATGAAGTGGCCCGTTTGGTCGAAGAAGGCAAGGCCATGCATATTTATCCATCAAAAAATCTTGGGGTCAAGCGGTTCAAAGGGGATCGGGATCAGTTGCAGGCACTGTTTGATTTGGGGTATGCGGATTGTGAAGCACAGCGGGGTCAGATCATTGACTTCTTTGAAGGGAGATAGACCATGAAACTCATATCTTGGAATGTCAACGGACTGCGCGCAGTGATGAATAAGGGATTTATGGATTTTTTTAATGAAGTCAATGCCGATGTGGTCTGTCTTCAGGAAACTAAAATGCAGCCCGATCAGCTGACTTTGGATTTGCCGGGCTATCATCAGTATTTTAACAGTGCCGTTCGCAAAGGATATTCGGGGACGGCGGTATTTACAAAAACCAAGCCGATTCAGGTGACCTTTGATATCGGGATCGAGCATCACGATCAGGAAGGCCGCGTCATCACCTGTGAGTATGAAGATTTCTTTCTGGTCACCGTCTATACGCCCAACTCTCAAAATGAACTGGCCCGCCTGGATTATCGGATGCAGTGGGAAGATGATTTCCTTCAGTATCTTAAAAAACTCGAGCAGGTCAAGCCGGTGGTCGTATGCGGGGATCTGAATGTTGCGCATAAGGAAATCGATCTAAAGAATCCTTCTTCTAACAGAAGAAACGCAGGTTTCACCGATGAAGAAAGAGGTAAATTCACGCAACTGCTTGATAACGGATTTACGGATACATTCCGATATCTCTATCCGGATGTCAGAGATGCGTATACCTGGTGGTCCTATATGAACTTTGCGCGAAAGAACAATGCGGGGTGGCGTATTGATTATTTCGTGGTATCCAAGGATCTTAATGAGCGGATCGTCGATGCGATGATTTTCCCTCAGGTAATGGGTAGCGATCACTGTCCGGTCGGTTTGATTTTAGCTGAAAATTGAAGTGAATCCGATGTGAGTCAGCTGTGCCTCTTTATTCAGAAGCACGGGCTGACTTTTTGTCTGCTCATAAAAGTTTCGCTGAAAGAAAACGGATAATCATGATTATTGTGTTTTCATTTAAACCATTTTATACTTGTCTCAATAGGTAGTTATTCCATTGATATCGCCATTGGGGAAAATAAGGAGCATCATATGAGCAAGTATAAGTTCATAAAAAAGGTCGAAGAAATGATCAAACCTGAAGATATCGCAACGTTACGGCTGATCGGGCCGCTGTTAAAGTATGTTCCGGGCAGATTCCAGGCGAAAGCCATGGAAAGTTCAAGCAAAGATAATCCGTATCTGGGCTTTGTAGTAGAACCGTACAACACGTTTTTATTCTATGAACTTATTGATTTAGACTGGGCCCGACGACTCATTCCCGATGGGTTTGAACTTGAAAAGACCAAGGTGTTCAGTGACGGGGAAGCGAAATATTACATTGCATTCGCTTCGTTTAATGTTAAGACATCGGCATTTGCCGGGACACGAATGGAAGTCAATATCATCGCAAGAAGTAAAAAGACCGGACTTATCAGTTGGATCATCGTTGATTATGATACCAATACATTAAGTCACGATGCTCTGAAAGGCGTTATTGACAGCACGACAAAGCATGCCGTATTTACGACGGACTACGACGGCAACATCATTGTTGATATCGTTAATCCCGAAAAAAACCGGGCATTGATTTTTGATTTGGACAGTCAAGGTGCGCAGATGAAGGAGCTTGAGCGAAGTTTCTGGTTGGAAGGAAATTTGTCCGTCGGATACGGCCGGGAAATATCCAAAAACTCTCCAGCGGCGTTTGCCATGAAGTTTGATCCCAAGGAAGTTGAGAAAGCATGCAAAGTGGATGTAAGCAAAATCCATTTCATTGAAAATACCTGGTATCCGGGTTTATTTAAAAATGAAGTGGAGGAAGCTTTGTATTTTCCCTTTGCCCAACATTACTTGTCTGACAGTCCGGGAAGTTACAGTGAACATGACAACGTCGCTGAAATGATTGAAGAATACAGGAATCTGGATTTAGATAATATTCCGCCATATTCTGTCGAATCGCTAAGAAAAATGGTGAAGGTCGGACTGATCAGTAATTCCGTATTTATTACGATTTTACTGGTGATTATACTTTTCCTTATATTCGGACAGTAAACATTCCATCACGATTTTACAAAAAAAGGCATCTTCCATGGGAGGATGCCTTTAAAATTGATCAAACGGAAACTGGTCAGGCGGATAACATGAGAATGTAATCAGCTCTTTGGAAATCGGATGAGGGAATGTCAGTTCACTCGCCCACAAGGCAATCTGCTGACCGGGCTTTGCGAAAGAATGATAACGCTGATCACCCCACAACGGTGTTTTGCGTGAGGCAAACTGCACGCGGATCTGATGGGATCTTCCGGTCAGTAACCGAACTGTACAAAGACTCAGATCACCGACCGTTTTTTTGCTCAAAACGATCAGCTCACTGTCCTTGCCCTTGGGATCGATGCGAACCGTGTTGGTCTTCTCATCCTTAAGCAACCGATCACTGTACTTACCTAACTTGGGATCTCCGAAACATACCAGTGTATATATTTTATCGAGCTGACGCAATCGTACGGACTCGGATAGCCGCGCTGCGGCCTTCGATGTTTTCGCAAACACCATCACACCGCCCACCGGACGGTCCAACCGATGAACCAGACCGACATAGATATTGCCCGGCTTATTGTACTTCGCTCTCAGATAATCCTTGATGATCGTCAGCATATCCAAATCTTGCGATTCATCCTGCTGAACCGGGATATTCACCGGTTTGATGACGACCAGGATATGATTATCCTCAAACAACACCTCTAACGGAACCATAGACCCGTCACTCCGCATGGCAGAATCAATTCGCGTGATTCGATCACATTGCCGATTTCACTGACTTCAACCTGCCCGTCAAACTCGGATAAAACAGTCGTTTTTAATATATTTTCAATCGCGGTTACAGACAGTCCGGTCGTATAGCTGTTCAAAATAAGAAATAAGGCATCCTTATCCAATATCCTGATGCACTCACTCAGTAAAGGAACCAGCTGATCTTCCAGTTTCCACATCTCTCCGTTAGGACCGCGTCCATATGAAGGCGGATCCATGATGATGCCGTGATACGTCCTGCCTCTTCTTGCTTCTCGCTGTACAAACTTGATCACATCATCGACGATATAGCGGATATGTTTGTCCTCAAGTTTTGAAAGTTTGGCATTCTCTTTAGCCCACTCGACCATGCCCTTGGCTGCATCGACATGCACGACCTCACTGACATTAGGTTCAATGGCTGCCGCTAACGACGCCCCGCCGGTATAGGCAAACAGATTGAGGATCCGTAAGTTCTTGTTTTCGCTGTTTCGGATACGATCTCGCATCCAATCCCAATTGACCGCCTGCTCAGGGAAAAGCCCGGTATGTTTAAAAGCCGTCAGCGACACTTTAAACGTCAGATCACGATAGCTGACCGGCCAGACATCAGCGAATTTCTTCTTAATTTCCCACGAACCGCCCCCGGATTTACTGCGATGATACGTTGCATCATTATTGTTCCACCGGTGGTCATTACCCTTGGGCCAAAAAGCCACGGGATCCGGGCGGCGGACCGTCACCGACCCCCATACTTCCAGTTTTTCGCCATCGCCGGCATCCAGACAACGATAGTCCTTCCATTCTTTACTGTAACGAATCATCTGTGTCACCTCGCCGATATTATAGCACATTGCTTCGGGTTTCAGTTATCACAACCCCCGTAGCATGCTATAATAATGCAGAGGTGAATCTATGACTCAAACATTGAATCTGAACCCGCAGCAGTCCGCGGCTGTGACGACCACCTCTCGTTACGTGCGGATCATCGCCGGTGCCGGCAGCGGAAAGACCCGGGTGCTTACCACACGGATCGTCCATCTGATCGAAACCCTTGGCGTTGTGCCAAGCAGTATTTTAGCCATCACATTTACAAACAAAGCCGCCAATGAAATGAAAGAGCGGATTTTACGCATGCTCGGGGACACCGGACGGGGTGCACATATATCGACCATCCACTCCTTATGCGTACGGATACTTCGAGAAGATTCCGTGCGTATGCATCTGCCCCGCAACTTTACCGTCCTTGATGCCGAGGATCAGAAAAGCATCGTCAAAGAAGCACTCAAGGAACTCAATATCGACCGCCAGCGCTATTCGATCGGTCATCTGATCGACTACATCGGCAATAACAAAGGCGCAGAAATCACACCGCAACGCGCCATCGAACTTGCCGGAAATCTTTTCGGCGAAAAGGAAAAAGCCCGGATATACAAGTACTATGTCGATAAATGCAACGCTCAGTACTTTCTGGATTTCGATGATCTGCTTTTGGTGACAGTCAGAATGTTTAAAATGCATCCGGACTGTCTGTCGAAATGGCAGCGCCGATTCAACTTTATTCATGTCGATGAGTTTCAGGATGTCGATGCCGTACAGTACACCCTGATCAAACAGCTGACCGGAGAAAGTAACAGTGTGTATGTCGTCGGAGATCCCGATCAGACGATTTATACGTGGCGTGGAGCGGATGTCAATATCATCCTCAACTTTGAGCGGGATTTTTCGCCGTGTGAAACGGTCGTCTTAAGTGAGAACTACCGATCCACACCGGCGATCTTACGCGGAGCCAACTCTCTGATAAAGAATAATAAATACCGGGTCGAAAAAGATCTGTTTACCAACAAAGCACCGGCCGAAGTCATCACACATGTCTCCTGTCCCAGTGAAGATCAGGAATCGGCCTGGATTGCCCAGAAAGTCAAACAGCTTCACAACGAAGGCAAATCCTATATGGACATGGCCATCCTGTACCGATCCAACTATATTTCCCGTGCATTGGAAAAAGGGTTACGCGATTTTCATGTGCCCTATGTCATTTATGGCGGCGTACGGTTCTATGACCGCATGGAAGTCAAGGATACCCTGAGCTACTTGCGCATGATCACCCATAATGACGACTTGGCTTTTTTGCGCATCATCAATCAGCCGCGAAGAGGGATCGGTGATAAGACCCTGGATGTCATTCGTACCGGTGCCCGACAAAGGGATGTGACGATGTATGATTTTATTAAAGAAGGTCCGCTGTTTAGCGGAAAAATCCAGAAAACCCTGGATAATTTTATCCTGATGATCGAGAAGTGGAAAAGCAAAACCGAACACATGACCTTGGATAAGGTGTTGGAGATGGTCTTGGATGAGTCCGGTGTCCGCTCGATGCTGGAAGAAAACAATGAAACTGACCGCATTGAAAACTTAAAAGAACTGATCAATGATATCGTCGACTTTATGGATCGTTATCCCGAAGCGGATCTGACGGAGTACTTACAGATGGTATCGCTTTATGGCGATAAAGCCGAAGTGCTGCAAGGCGAGTTTATTCAGTTGATGACCGTTCATGCGGCCAAAGGACTGGAATTTGATACCGTCATTTTGGCATCGATGTCGGAAGGGATTTTCCCAAATGAGCGCTCGATATCCGATGGGCGACACGGTATCGAGGAAGAACGGCGATTGGCGTATGTGGCGATGACCCGGGCTAAACAGAAACTGTACCTGACCGAAAGTCAGGGGTTCAGTTATGTTTTGTCCAGACCCAAGACCCGCTCGCGCTTTATTACCGAAATCGATGAAAATACGATCGAACACATCGGGCTTTCTTCAGGGGAGAAGAAAGAACGGAATCTGTCCGCCATTGCCATTTTGAGCGGGGATGATGTACGAGATCGTTTATCAAAAAAGGAAGCCATCAAAATCAAAAAAGGCGACATCGTAGTGCATGTAGCCTTTGGGGAAGGGGTCGTGATCGCTATCAAGGAAGACTTGGCTGAGATTGCGTTCAGTTTTCCCCACGGGATCAAGCGCATCGTCGCATCGCATCCTTCATTAAGCATTAAAGGAGGTGTATCATGAGCCACCAACGAATCATCGAATTACGAAAACTGATCAACCGATACAATCATGAATATCATGTGCTCGATGCACCCTCGGTTTCCGACGGGCATTATGATGCCTGTATGCGTGAGCTGCTCCAGCTTGAAAGTGAGTTTCCCGAGTTGGCCGATCCGTATTCACCGACCCAACGCGTCGGCGGTAAGGTGTTGGACGGATTTAAAAAAGTATCGCATGAGGTCATGATGCTATCCTTGGCCAATGCCTATTCCTTCGCTGATTTACAGGCATTTGATGCTCGCATCCGTAAGGATGTCGGGGACATCGAATATGTGGCTGAACTGAAAATTGACGGACTTGCGATGTCACTGCGTTATCAAAACGGGCGATTGTCGCTGGCTGCGACCCGTGGTGACGGGGAAGTCGGTGAAGATGTGACCCATAATATCATCACGATCAAATCAATCCCTTTACACATAAGCGAAGAGATTTTCTTTGAAGTGCGCGGAGAAGTATTTATGCCAAAAGCAGCTTTTGAAAAGCTCAATGATCAGCGCCGTAACAACGGTCTGGAACTGTTTGCCAACCCGCGTAATGCGGCGGCCGGATCGGTCCGGCAGTTGGACTCTCAGGTTGCGGCATCCCGTCAGCTTGATGCGTATTTGTATTATCTGGTCAATGCGCAATCGCTTAACATTCATTCACATCAACAGGCTCTGAAATATTTATCATCCCTGGGATTTAAGGTCAATCCGCTGACCCGTGTCTGTGCGGATATTCATCAGGTATGGTCGTTTATCGAAGAAATGAGTGCGCAACGCGATCAGTTGCCCTATGATATCGACGGTATTGTCATCAAGGTCAACTCGCTGGAAATCCAATCCCGCCTGGGCTTTACCGCAAAAACACCGCGTTGGGCGATTGCTTACAAATTTCCGGCAGATGAAGTCATGACGACGCTGGAAGATATTTTTCTGACGGTCGGCCGCACGGGCAAAGTTACGCCCAATGCGAAACTTACCCCGGTCACGCTGGCTCAGACGACGGTCGGTTATGCGCAATTGCACAATGAGGACTATATCCGAAACAAGGACATCCGCATCCATGACAAAGTGCTCGTCCGTAAAGCCGGTGATATCATTCCGGAGGTCGTAGCGTCGTTACCGCAATTGCGTGATGATACCAGTGCTCCGTATCATTTCCCGAAGCACTGTCCAAAATGTGCTCAGCCTTTAGTCCGGTTTAAAGATGAAGCCGATACGTACTGTATCAATAACGAATGTCCGGCCAGGATCGTGGAAGCGATCGCTCACTTTGCCTCACGTGATGCCATGAACATTGAGGGCTTGGGTGTCAGACGCGTAGAACAGCTGTATGAGCAGGGGCTTATCCGGTCAGTGGAAGACATCTACTTTTTGCATCAGAAGAAAGATGTGCTGGTCACATTGGATAAAATGGGTGAGAAGTCCGTTGAAAAACTGATTATGGCAATCGAGGCAAGCAAAAGCAATTCGCTGGACAAACTTTTATACGGCTTAGGTATCAGGCATATCGGTGAAAAAGCGGCGACGACCTTAGCCGCCCGCTTTGAAACGATGGATCAGCTGATGAATGCCGATGAAGAACAACTGAGTTGTGTCAGGGAGATTGGATCGGTCATGGCACAGTCGGTCGTGCTCTTTTTCTCACAGCGACCCAATCATCATCTGATCGATGTGTTGCGTTCGGTGGGGGTCAATATGGAAATGACCAAGAAGAAAGCGGAAAAATCATCCTTTTTTACCAACAAGACCGTCGTTCTGACCGGAACCCTGGTTCAGATGACACGCAGTGAAGCTTCGGATTGGCTGAGCCGACAGGGTGCTAACGTAACTTCCTCGGTTTCAAAAAATACGGACCTGGTGATTGCCGGGACGGAAGCCGGAAGCAAGCTGACCAAGGCACAAAGCCTGGGGGTCACGGTCTGGGATGAAGAACGCTTTATGCAGGAGGTGGCTACCCTTGAAAAATAAACGATTGATCGTACTCATACTTTTGATTATACTGGCCGGCTGTACACCGCCGGATGACATCGATGATCCCAATATCATCAAACCGACGACCGAGGGAGAGTACACACTGATCGCCGATTTTGCGGTGTCCCCGGTGCGTCTGTATCACGGGACATACTTGGGATCCTATGATGCGATGGAAATCGGCCGCAGGCTTCAGCAGAAATCGAAAGTGCATTTTCCGATCGAACAGCATTATCTTCAGGAAGGTCAGATATTAAATTATGACCGTCTGATCCGTTTGGTCCGTCGGGAATCCGATCAAAATCCTCAGGGACTCAATCCGCCGGCCGGCAGCAGGTTTGATATCGGTGACGGACGGACCTTTGTGGATGACGCTGTGGTCGTTGCGGATATCGTTGAACTGAACTTTTTAGGCAATGCATCCGAGAACTATGCTCTGAAAGGTATATCGCTGGCGATCGTGCTGAATCAGAACGTCCGTCGGACCGTAGATGGTGTGGACTCATTTGTGATGATCCAGACGGAGCGGCTGTATCAGTTTGGTACCGATATCGGCCGAAAACTGGAAAGTTATTTGCGGACGATTCCGGCGGTCGGTGATGTGCCGATCTTTATCACTTTATATTCGACAGCCAGTGCCGATGCGACACTTCCCGGTTCTTTTATCGGCGAAGGTTTGTTCCGTAATCGCAGCGGACAGTTTGTGACCAATCAGGAGCGCTGGGTCATATTCCCTTCAACGGAAGCAACCAATCTGGACGGTGTCTTGGCAGCGCAGTTTACCACGTTGCGATCAGCATTACAAAGTCTGTTGCCCGAGGCAATCGGTGTTATTGGCAGAGTCCGCTTCATTGACAATGAAGCAGATGAAATGAAAATCACGATCAACATGGCTGCTAAAACCTATACTGAGGTGAGCATCGTGACGCAAATCACGGCACAACTGCTTGACACTTTTGAAAATAACGATATGCTAATTGTGGTAGAGATCCGATCACTGGGAACCGTGTTAGCCGTGATGGAGCGCAAGCGCAATGATGATGAAATCACGGTCATTTTGTTAAATTAAGGAGTCAATATGGAGCGTATTTCGAAGAATATAGTGCTGTCGCTGGCCAAAGGGCTTATGCTGCGGCTGAGTGATGAGGAAGCAGAAAATATCGTTGCGGAGTTTGATACGTTATTAAAGCAGTTGGATTTGCTGGATCAGATCGATACGACGGATGTACAGGAAATGATTTATCCCTTTGAAGAACCTACGGATTTTTTCAGGGAGGATATCGTTGATCATGTATTGCCGATCGAAGATGTATTGTATAATGCTCCTTTGGAAGAAGAGGGGTATTTCGTGATTCCGAAAGTGGTGAAAGACTGATGTTTGCAAATCGAAAAACAGAAAATATCGAAAAAGAAGTTATGGACGCACTCCAGTCGGCTCGCAGACAACAGCCGTATCTAAATGCCGTGGTTTCGTTTTTGGATGTTGAGGATGCGATCGAGGCTGCGAAGTCCTCATCCGGTAAACTGGCCGGATTGCCGATCGTTTTAAAAGACAATGTTTTGACCAAAGGTATCCGGACGACCGGAAGCGTAGCAATTTTGGATAACTATATCGGAGCCTATGATGCAACGATCACCACCAAACTTAAAGAAGCCGGTGTTGTGATCATCGCAAAATCGGCGCTTGATGGCTTGGGCATGGGCGGTACCGGTACCAACAGTCATACCGGTCTGGTCCATAATCCGTATGATCTCAACCGTATGGCCGGGGGATCATCTTCCGGTTCGGCGGCGCTGGTAGCAAGTGGTGCGGTTTCGTTTGCGATCGGTTCGGATACCGGAGACAGTGTTCGTAAGCCGGCATCGTTTGTCGGTATTGTCGGGGTCAAACCGACCTATGGCCGGATATCGCGCTACGGGATCATCCCGTATGCATCCTCATTGGATCATGTGGGATATTTTACGCGAAGTGTGGAAGATGCCGCACTGGCCTTGGAGGTCTTGGCAGGTCGTGACGATAAGGATATGACTTCTTCCTTTCGCGAAGTGGAGAGTTATCTGTCAAATCTCAACGGTGATTTAAGCGGTAAAACCATCGGGATTTTGGGCAATGTGATCGATTCTATAAAAAATAAAGAAACGCTGGAAATATTTGATCATTTGATTGAGAAGTGTGTTACGGCTGGAGCCAAGGTCAAAGTCATTACCATGGACCACAAACTTCTGCAGACTTGTCTGCCGGTGTACTATATTATTGCCAACAGTGAAGCGACCGCCAATCATTCAAATCTGGACGGTGTGCGCTTTGGGATGCAGGAGTGGGGCGATTCCCTCGAAGAGCTGATGACCAACTCGAGAACCAAGGGATTCAATTTCCTGTTACAAAAGCGGTTTGTCATCGGCAGTTACAGTCTGGCCGATGAGAATCAGGACTTGCTTTTGCGCAAAGCGCAGAAAGTGCGTCGGTTGCTTGTCGAAGAGTTTAAAAATACCTTGGCTGAGGTTGATGTCCTTGTGGCTCCGGCCAGCAGTGATGTTGCACCGCTGTTAACAGATAAATCCGCTGATCAGTTGTCCGCACGGTATCTGATTGCGGAGAATTACATGGTTTTAGGGAATTTCTCCGGATATCCGAGCATGACGATCCCCATGGGGAAGATCAATGGATTACCGATTGGGATCAACATTACGGCCAAGCCGTTTGAAGAGCAAGTCATGTTTGATGTGGCCTTAGGTATGGAGCATCTGACCGGCTGTAAAAATATGGTCGCAGAGGTGATAGTATGAGTTTTGAAGTCATTATCGGGATTGAAATCCACTGTGAATTAAAAACCAAGACCAAAATGTTTTCAGGTGCCCCGGTTTCCTTTGGTCTTCCGGCCAATACCTGTGTCAATGAGATTGATTTGGGTCATCCGGGAACCTTGCCGTCACTAAATAAACGGGCGGTCGAACTGGCGATCACGGCATGTGAACTGCTGAACTGTAAGGTGGACCGGCTCATTCGTTTTGACCGTAAGAATTATTATTATTCGGATTTGCCCAAAGGCTTTCAGATCACCCAGCAGTTTCATCCGATCGGAAAAGACGGCTATGTGGACATTGAGGTCGATGGAGGAAGCAAACGTATCCGGATCAACCGTCTGCATATGGAAGAAGATACGGCGAAACAGTTTCACCATGGCGATGTCACATGGATCGATTTTAACCGGGCATCAACACCGTTGGTCGAAATCGTTTCTGAACCGGATATTCGCAGCGGAAAGGAAGCGGCGTCATTTGTTGAGAAGATGAAGTCGCTGTTGGAATTTGGGGATATTTCGGATGTCAGAATGGAAGAAGGATCGTTGCGCTGCGATGTGAATATTTCCTTGCGTCCGTACGGATATGAAGGCTTCGGGACCAAAGTTGAAATCAAAAATTTAAACTCGGTCAATAATGTTCAGCGGGCGATCGAGGCAGAAATCATCCGTCAGAGCGAAGTTTATTTGCAGGGGGAGTCGGTCGTTCAATCGACACGCCGCTATGATGAAGCCAGTCGGAAAACCGTGCTGATGCGCAAGAAAGAGGGGACGGTGGATTATAAGTATTTCCCGGAACCCAACATTCCGCCGATTCGGATTTCAGATGAGTTTTATCAGAGGATAAAAGATAATCTGCCGAAAACCGCCGAGCAGCGCAAATCATCCTATATCAATGATTTGAATTTATCCGAAGCCGATGCTTCGATACTGACTTCCGGAAAAGATCTGGCGGATTACTTCGAGGCGATCGTACATTGCGGTGCACCGGTAAAGAATACGGCGAACTGGCTGATCAGCGAAGTGCTTTCAGTCGCGAACTTACGGAATGACCGGAAGTTTTCGGATTGGATCTCCCCATCAGACATGGCAGATTTACTGATCATGATCAAAGAGGGGAAAATCTCGGGCAAACAGGCGAAGGAAGTATTTGCGGATATGGTCAACGGTGGAAAGCCCAAGGATATCGTGGCGAAAAAAGGCATGGTTCAGGTTTCGGATGAAGGTCAGCTGTTCACGTGGGTCACGGAGATTTTGAATCAAAACACACAATCTGTGGAAGATTACAAAAACGGAAAAGACCGAGCGTTAGGTTTTTTGGTAGGCCAGGTCATGAAGCTGTCGAAAGGCAAAGCCAATCCGGCGATGACCAGCGAGATGCTTGTCAAGGAGCTGTCGAAACGATAAATCGTGCATTCTTTGGCAAATTATTGTAGAATATGTTCGGTAGGGAGGTTTTTTATGACGCAGAAAAAGAAAACAGTTAAAAAGAGCAATCTTTCAAAGATACATTGGCCGGCGGTCATTCTGATTTTAAGTCTGGTCCTTATTGCGATTCCGACGGTGGCGATCGGCAAGGTATTGTACGATGCCTTTGCGGCTACCGGGACTCCTGCTTTTGGCAATCGTTTTGAAATGGATTTGGATCCGGCAATTACAAAGGATCAGCTCAGTGAACTGGAAGGAAAGCTGTCGTCCGAAACGTTGGTTGAGGGCGTGAAGGTCACTTTGATCAGTGCCTCGCTTCGTGTCAATGTGGATGTCAACGATGATATCACGTTGGATCAGCTCAATGCTTTGGCCGCAACCGTATACAATCAGGTCATTGCGGTATTTCCCAGGGAAACGTATTTCAAGATGAAGGAAAACTCGAAGATGTATGATCTTGAGTTGCATATCATCAATAACATTGAACTGAAAGATGAAGAATCGTATAAGTATTTGATTTTTGTATTGAATTCCATGATGGAAGAACCGATCATTCAGCTGGTATCCGATCCGAAGAATCCGGAGTTCGTTACGGCTTTGTATGAGCGTCTTAATGCCGGTTCAGAAGAATCAAGCGGAGGATAAAAGGGCAGTGCCCTTTTTTTAAAATGAAATGAAGAAAAATGATGTCGTATTTGGGTGTGTGAGTGATTATACTTCGGAAGGGTTGGGTGTCGTTAAGCTCGATGGTTTTCCGGTGTTTGTTAAAGATATGATGATCGAGGAGTGTGGGGAGATCGTTTTGACGCTTGTCAAAAAGAATTTTGCGTACGGTCGTAAACTTTCTGTCGTTAAAGAAAGCAAAGAGCGTGTCACACCGCGATGTTCGGTGGTCAAGCAGTGCGGCGGCTGTCAGATCATGCATATGTCCAAGGAGCATCAGGCGCAGTTTAAGCATAATCTGGTCGTTCAGGTCATGCGTCGGATCGCGAAGATCGATACGGATGTCCGTCCGATTCTGACGATGTCCGATCCCTGGTTTTACCGGAATAAAGTTCAGGTGCCTGTACAATCGACGCCCGAAGGTGTTAAGATCGGTTTTTACCGATACAATTCCCACGAAATCATCGATATGGATGAGTGTATGGTTCAAAGCAAGGAACAAAACGAGATCATTGCCTGGCTGAAGATTTTTCTGACGAGCCGGCCGATCCCGCAGCTTCGCCATGTCATCATCCGTCAGGCCTTTAAGTCAAAGCAGGTCATGGTGGCTTTTGTGTCTCGATATCGCAATTTTGATCATCAGGACAAACTGGTCGAACTGATGACCAAGCGATTTGACTATATAAAAAGCATCATGGTGTCCGTAAACAACCGTGAGGATAATGTGATCATGGGCGATCGGGATGATGTGCTCTTTGGTCAGGATTTTATTGAAGATGAACTGATGGGACTGAAATTTAAGGTTTCTCTGCGCTCGTTTTTTCAGATCAATCCGATTCAGACGGAAGTGTTGTATCATCAGGTATATTTAGCCGCACAGCTCAAGAAAACCGATGTCTTGTTGGATTTATATTGCGGTGTGGGGACGATCGGCGGGTTTTTGGCGAGGTTCGTCGATGAGGTCATCGGGGTCGATGTCGAGCCTGCGGCCATCGAGGATGCCAAGGCCAACGCACAGCGGAATCATATCGCAAACATTGATTTTTGGGCAATGGATGCCAACGGTGCGAAAGTGAAGTTGGCCAGTGAGAATAAGAAGGTCAATGTCATCGTCGTCGATCCGCCGCGAAAAGGATTGAGTGTGCAGGTGATCGAGGATATCCTCGAGATTGCCCCAGAGCGATTGGTTTATGTATCGTGTGATCCTGCGACCCTGGCGAGGGATATCGCTTTACTTAAGGATCAGTATGATGTCAATGTCATTGCGCCGGTGGATATGTTTCCTCAGACGTATCACGTTGAAACTATCACATTGCTTACATTAAAGAAGGCTTAACGAAGCCATTTATACAGTACAACAAGAAGCACTATCCCCTTCAAGTAGGGTTAAATGCTTCTTTTTTTGTTTATGCTCAATGAAAAAAACATCAAGCAGAGCTCTAAGCATATGTTTCTTTAGTGGATGAACATCTATTCGATCAAACATTTTAGCTAAGCCATTTGGTGCGTGATATGTTTCCATAACGTTTGGTTCAACTCTAAAAAACAACGTTTTTAATCCCTTTGTCTGATGAATTTATGTATATACAAAAATCATTGCTATATTAATTGGAATAAATGAATTATATAAAATGGAATAAAATATTTACAATAATTGGAATAATCATTGATTATGATAGCTGATATGGTAAAATAGATATAGAGGTGATTCATGTGATTCCAGTTAATTATCGGAAAAGATTAATTGAAAAAGATATAGAAGAAAAAATGCGATATAGTGGTGCAGTGGTCTTAGAAGGTCCAAAATGGTGTGGAAAATCTACTACAGCTGAGTTGTTCTCAAAAACGATTATTAAATTGCAAAACCCGATTACAAAAAAACAATACCAAACTTTGGCTACTATTTCGAAAGATGAAGTGTTACAAGGAGATAAACCAATTCTTTTTGATGAATGGCAAGAAGTCCCTGAGATTTGGGACTTTATTAGACTGGATATTGATGAAAATCGATATAAGGGAGCATATATTTTAACAGGATCGACTAAAAAGCAAAACTTACCAGTCTCGCATACTGGAACCGGCAGAATAAACACGATTTACATGCGACCAATGAGTTTATTTGAAAGCGGCAATAGTTCTGGACTTGTTTCTTTTAGCGCATTATTTAGAGGTGAAACAATAAAACCTGTCAAATCAAGTATCTCAATAACTGATATTGCACAGTACATTTGCAGGGGAGGTTGGCCAGAAAGCATAGATCTGGATTTCAATGATCAATTACTAGTAGCAAGAGATTTGTTAGAAGGTATCATCAAAAATGACGTTGATGAGGTAGATGGGGTAAAGAAGAATAAAGAGAAAATTCGTAAACTGATTAGAAGTTATGCTAGAAATATTTCAACTTTAGTCACAAATAAAACTATATATCAGGATCAAAATAATGAAGGATTACTGCTTGATTACAAAACGTTTGATTCTTATGTAAATGCATTACAAAGGCTGTTCATCATAGAAAATGTCAAAGCTTGGTCTCCAAAAATCAGAAGTTCGTACACAATCAGAACTTCGGACAAGAAGCAATTTGTTGATCCATCGATTGCGGTTGCAGCACTAGGATTATCTGTAGACAAGCTGAAACATGATTTCAACACATTTGGTTTCTTTTTTGAATCGATATGTACTAGAGATATAAGAATATATGCTCAAATGATTAATGGTGAAGTGTATCACTATCTTGATTCATCTGGTTTGGAAATCGATTTAGTCGTCGAACTTCATGATGCAAGATGGGCTGCAATTGAAGTAAAAATGGGAGAAAACGAGGTTGAAAAGGCTGCAAGTAATCTTAAAAAACTTGCACATCTGAATGAGAAAAATCAACCGACATTTTTGATGATTTTAACTAATACGCAAATGGCATATCAAAGACAAGATGGTATTTTTGTAGTGCCTGTCGGATGTTTAAAAGACTAAAATCTTGAATCAGAAAATAAAACATGTTTTAAAAAACATAATTATTTAGGATATAATCCAAAATATGAGGGATAGAGATTTGATTCGTCAAAACATCGAATATCAAATCAGGTGAGCAATGAAGTATAAACATTTAAGTGAACAACAGAGGAAAGCGATCATTCGACTAGCATACGCCAATCGATATGTTTTTCCGTTGTCGGCAGCATTTATCCCTGTTATCGTCTCAAGAATCATCGGGATAAACTTTAACATTCTTTTGGGATTCTCAATGATCTTGTTTAGTGCGTATGAACTGATTGGATACAGATTGAAATTTCGGTATATTTACTGTTCCTATCAAGATTCTTACCATTTGAAAATGACACCCGAAAAAATCGAATGGGAAAAGTTACGAAAAGCAGATGTTTACGGTGTACCGTTGATTTTTATTACATTTGGTGTCATCAGCCTTGTTTACGGCATTATTTTCGTATGATTTTTCAAGATATGAAATGATAAAATGTCTCGAACTCGTGAACAGACTTATCTATGACTGTTGAAAGGAAGAGTAAATTCTCTAATGATATTTCCAAAGAAAATTCAAGATTTGATTCAAAATGCTGGGTATGTTAGTGATGAGGTCGGGATGTCTGGTTCGACCATCCTTATATTTGATGAGATGATTTTGAAGATGAGTCCCTTAAGCGAAGAATCCGAACAGGAATATCAGGTGATGAAGTGGCTTGACGGCAGACTTCCGGTCCCAAAAATCATCGAATTTGAGCAAGATGAGTCGATGAGTTATCTTTTGATGACGAAACTTCCCGGTCAGATGGCTTGTTTTGAGAAGCATTTAAGCGATCCGTTGGCTTTGACATCTCAATTAGCCCAAGGATTACGGATGTTATGGAGCATCGATATAAGTGACTGTCCGTTTTCGTACAGTATTGACAAAAGGCTGCAAACTGCTAAGTATAATGTAGAAAATGATTTAGTCGATCTTGATGCAGCGGATCCGGACACCTTCGGGGCAAAGGGATTTAAGGACCCAAAGGAACTGTATCATTGGCTGATGGAGAACAAACCGGAGACAGAACCCGTTTTTGGCCATGGGGATTACTGTCTGGAAAACATATTCATTGATCAACAGGGGATTTCCGGTTTCATCGATTTGGGGAAATCCGGGATTGCGGATAAGTGGCAAGACATCGCTTTGTGCTATCGCAGTCTGCGATATGAGTTTGATGAGGCTTTTTCTGACAGAAGACATGATCACTATCATCCTGAGCTGCTGTTTGAAAAGCTCGGCATCGAGCCTGACTGGCATAAAATCCGATATTACATGCTGGTGGATGAACTGTTTTAAGTTCTCTGATAATATTATGGAAGTATGCGTCTAAACTATAGGAGGAAAGCAATGTTAATTAAGTATCAGAATCTGACCATCCGCAATGCGGGTATTGAAGATGCATCACTGTTATGCAAGTGGTGGAGTGACGGTAAAATCATGGCTCATGCCGGATTTCCAGATGGAATCAAAACTTCGGAAGAAGTGATTGCTCAGTCATTGCTAAAAGATACGGATGAAGTACATCGGCGATTGATTTTAATGGTTGATGAAGTTGCCATCGGAGAAATGAATGTTCGAAACATGGGTGACCATACGGCAGAAATCGGCATCAAGATTTGTGACTTCTCCAGGCACAACCAAGGGTTGGGTAAGAAATTCTTGTCGATGCTGATTCAGTTTCTGTTTGAAGAGATGGGATACAAGAGAATCATCCTGGACACGAATGTGAAGAACCTCGCTGCTCAACGCGTTTATGGTTCGCTCGGCTTTACAAACCTTGGTGTCCGTGAAAATGCATGGGAGGATCAGCGCGGTGAACTGCAATCATCCATTGATTATCAGCTTATTCCCGAGGATTTTATCAGTTTTTGCCGTTGAGTACTCAGACATGCCGGATGGGGCATGTTTTTTCTGATGATCATATGTATGCGGGAATGTATAAAAACCTTACTTTAAGATATCGTCCTTTGGGCTGATGTACGGTATAATGAGACTACAAACGGACGTAAAAGGGGAGATGATATGGGATTTCGTGAACTTTTACCATTTCTGTTACCAAGCATTTCACTTCAGTTTTTCGTGCAAGCCTACTATATTCGTGATTGCATACGCCATCCGAGTCTGTCAAAATGGAACAAACTGAAGTATGCCTTGGGCATCGCTGCTTTCAGTCTTCCGATGGCGGCATATTATCTGCTGAAAGAACGTAATGAAGATAATAACGAGGATATCTCACAAGGCATCTTCAAGTCCAATGTCAGACAGGCCATCTTTGTTCTGATCGTCATTGCTTTTGAGATTCTTTCCATTCGTGTTATTGTCAGTCATGTCGGGACCCCAGATTTTCAGCCATTGGTATGGATCAGCGCCATCAGTATAGTTGTAATGATTCTTACAGAGCTATGTATTCAGTGGAAAAAGCAGACGGTCGCTTATATATTTTCCTTCCTGCTTTGCTTGCTTGGATTCTCACTTCAGTATTTAGTCGTTGATATGAATACGCCATTTCTTATCATCATCCTCTCTGCTTCGATCATAAATAACTATCCGCTCAGACACACCAAGAAATTTGTCTTCTTTGTGATTTTTGGGTTTGTTCTGATGGGCATTTTACGGCCGATGCTTGTGGATAATATCTTTGATGTGGATGAAATATTCAGTTCGGTATATTTGAATTCAGTTATCCTGATTTTGGTTGTACTGTCCTTTTACATCCTGAAACAACAGTATCTGACCAATCATCAGCTGTCCAGAACTCTTAAAACCGTGGAAAATCAGAACATCATGATTGAAGAATTGAGCAAAACCGAAGAAAGAAACCGCATTGCCAGAGAAATTCATGACACGGTCGGACACCGTCTGACCGGAGCTCTCTATATGATCGAGGTGGCTGCGATGAGTAAGGAAAAACAGGTCATAAAGGAAAAACTAGATACCGCCCATACCCTGATCAAGGATTCCTTATCTGACATCCGCCATTCTGTCAGATTGTTGGTTGATGAACCGGATGTCTTCAGTGAAAAAGCTGTTTCGCTTAAGGAAGAGATGATTCGAAATACGAACATGGATATCGAAATGATCGTTACGGTCAGTGAGCAGATTCCCGGCATTCATCAGCGATTGATTTTGCGTGCCATGATGGAATGCGTGACAAACACGGTAAAACATTCTCAAGGGAAAAAGGCGGATATTTTGATCCAGGAATCAAAAAACAGACTCCATTACTCCTATAGCGATAATGGTGAGAACGTCAAGGCTTTTACGATGGGATTCGGTCTGACTTCGATGAAAGAATCTGTCGAAAGCCTTGGCGGGATATTTTCGGCAGACAGTACAAAAGAAGGGTTTACCGTAAGCTTTTCCTTGCCTTTGGGCAGAAACCGTGAGGTGAGTGACCATGAGTAAAATCAAATGCATGATCGTCGATGATCAGCCGATTTTAAGGGAAGGGCTCAAATCTTTGTTGGGTACCTGTGAGGATATTGAAGTGATTGCGGAAGCGGGCAACGGCGCACAAGCCCTTGAACTGCTCAATCAGTATTTGCCGGATGTCGTGCTGATGGATATACGGATGCCGGTGATGAATGGTGTCGAAACAACCAAAGCGATCAAGCAACAATATCCCTCAGTGACCGTGATCATTCTGACGACGTTCGATGATGATCAGTACATCCTCGATGCTCTTCGAAACGGGGCTTCCGGCTACCTGCTGAAAGACATGAACATTCAGCAGCTGGCTTCAGCCATTCGGGATGGAGTATCCGGAAATGTACTTTTACCCGGAAGAATTGCCAGTAAACTGACCATGATGATTCAACCGGCCAACTCACCACTGATCGAGGACGGCGAGTTCTCTGCACGCGAAAAGGACATCATTCAGTTGCTGGTCAAAGGATATTCAAACCATGAAATCGCTGAAACGCTGTTTCTTTCCCTGGGGACCGTAAAAAACTATGTCAGTCAGATTTACGCAAAAGCCAATGTGACTGATCGTTCCAATGCGATCATATATCTGAAAAATCTGGGATTTTAGGGCGAGAGCCCTTTTTTTTATGACTTTTCTATGACTGCGGTCACTGTTTCCATGACCGGTCATTCTTCTATAATAAAGGTGTCAAAGGAGGAAATGACGATGAATTGGATCAATGAAAATAAAGACTTATTACTTATTGCATCACCGGTGGTGGTCGTGCAATTATCAATGTTTGCCTATTGCGCTTGGCTGATCAAGAAAGAAGGAGTCGCAAATCTCAACCGGATCCTCTGGTTGTCCATCTGCTTCTTCATTCAGATATTCGGCCCAATCACCTTTATGATTGTCGGCAGAAAAGGAGAATAATCATGATTGAAATCAAGAATCTGCATAAACATTTCGGACAGTTTCATGCCTTAAAGGGAATCAGTCTGAATGTAAAAGAAAATGAAATCTATGGATTTATCGGTCACAACGGTGCCGGCAAATCCACAACGATGAACATTTTGGCCGGATTATCGCACTTCGAAGAAGGCAGCTGTGTCATTGTCGGTCAGGATGTAACAAAGCTTGATAAACCCGGAGATCTCAACATTGGGTTTCTGCCGGAAAATCCTCAGTTCTATCCGTGGATGACCGCGATGGAATATCTGATGTATTGCAGTAAGCATCCCAATCGCAGTAAAGCGAAGGAAGTCATTGAGTGGGCAGGGCTAAAACAACATGCCAACCGCAAGATCAAAGGATTTTCGCGGGGGATGAAACAACGTTTGGGATTGGCGGTGGCTCTGATCAACGATCCCAAACTGATCATACTGGATGAACCTTCCTCAGCTCTCGATCCCGAGGGCAGAAGTGAAGTTCTCCGACTGATGATCGAACTGAAAAGCATGGGTAAAACGATCATCTTCTCATCCCACATTCTCAGTGATATTGAGCGGATCTGCGATCGCATCGGGATGATTGCCAACGGTGAAATGATTTTTGAGAAATCACTGACATCGCTGCTGCATGAGAATGTAAAGCCGATTTATGACTTCGAGTTTAAAAACGCTGTGTCAGACTCCCTGGTCGAGCAAATCAGAGGCCATAAGGATATCTTAAAGGCCGATGCAAATGAAAACATGCTAACCGTTCAGTTGATTCAAAATGAGCTGAGCCCGAAACCTATTCTGGAAGCTGTGCTAAGTTTGGATGCTGAAATCATGGGATTCAGTCTGCGCAAAAACAATCTCGAATCATTATTTGTCAAGGAGGTAAACTAAATGTTTAAAGAAATAAAAAAGGAATGGCTGTTTGCCTCGCGCAGCGGCCGGTTGTTTATCCTGATCATGAGCTTCTTGTTTCTGGCTGTATTAACGCCGATCATGCTGAAAGTGTTGATCCCGGAGATTTTCCGTATGCAGTTTCCGAATTTATCCGCGGAAGATCTTGATCTGATGATCAATGCCAGTCAGCTGACCGCCGTTGGGGGATTTCTGTCCGATTTGTTTGAACTGGGCATGATCATTGTCGTGTTTACCTTATGTTCGGTCATGTCGCAGGAAATCAGAGATAACACCCTGGTATTCCCGATCGTTTCGGGAAATAAGTTTGTACATATCATCGCCGCAAAAATTACATTCTTTGGAGCAGTCCTCTCGGCTTTGACTGTTCTGGCAATACTGATTTGTTATGGCTACTCAGGGATTCTCTTTGAGTTTGAAATCCTGATTCAGGATGTGCTGATGGCCGGACTGATGCAAAGTGTGTACTTCCTGTTTGTCATTGCCAACCTGCTGATGTGGGGAGCGATTCTGAAACGCACCTTACCGACTGGGTTTATTACTCTGGTAATTGCCTATCTGACGCAGGCTGTCGGCGGACTGTTTGATATCCATGCCTATCTGCCTTCAGGACTGATAGATTTCTCAACAAAATTGCAGTTTGAGTTTGCCGGGATTGCCAGTTCCCTGGCGGTTACGGTGGGATTGATTGTCGTGATGTTGATTATTACGCAGCTGACGATGAAAAAAATGGAATATAACATCCGATAAAACACACAACCAAGGATTGGCACAATCAAAATGCAGATCCTTGGCTTTTAGTAAATATGACTATGGAAAGGATATTAAGAAATGGAAGCAGTGAAAGTAATGAGTTTAAAAAAGCAATATGGAAATCAGGTCGTATTAAACGACATCGAATTTTCAGTGATGAAAGGTGAAATCTTCGGGTTGATCGGAGTTAACGGCGCCGGAAAAACGACGACCCTGGAATGCATCGAAGGCCTGCGAAAGGCAGATCAAGGTTCGATTGCTTTTTCAGGAACCTTAGGTGTTCAGCTTCAGTCGTCGTCTTTGCCATCACAAATCAAAGTAAAAGAAGCCTTACAGTTATTCTCAGTCTGGAACGGACGCTCATTTCGTCCAGATTCTGTCACAGTATTCGGTATGGACGGACTGCTGGAGAGAAAGTATCAGCATCTGTCCATCGGTCAGAAACGGCGGTTGCATCTGGCCCTTGCCCTGTTGAGCGATCCGGATATTCTGATTCTCGATGAACCGACAGCCGGTCTTGATATCGATGGGCGGATCGAGATCCATCAGATCATTAAAAACCTGAAAAAACAAGGTAAAACTGTTAT
Source organism: Erysipelotrichaceae bacterium UBA2227 (assembly GCA_002348095.1). GTDB lineage: Bacteria > Bacillota_I > Bacilli_A > Erysipelotrichales > Erysipelotrichaceae > UBA2227. Next base: position 43,201 of record DDYT01000062.1, read on the forward strand.
TCTGTCAAGTCATGATCTGATGGAGATTGAAGATTTGTGTGATCGGGTAGCCATATTAAGTAACGGCCGTTTGGTCTTATTATCAGAGTCGCGTGATTTTGCGGATAAAAATAATCGCCAAGTAAAAGTACGCGCGAAGTTCTCAGAGCCGATTTCCCTGTCAGAAACCGAAGAATCTGTCTATGATTCAATGTCTGACAGTGTGATCATTGCAACGGATCATCTTGAAGATGCGATGATTACGCTGCTCGAGATGGCGAAGCAGCACCATGTCCGGCTGACCGACTTTATCATTGAACGTGACGGGGTCGAGCAAATGTTTTTAGACATTATCCGAAAGGAGAAGTCATCATGAAAGCATTGATCTTCAGCATACTGTTGCAGTGGAAACTCAATTTCCGCAGCAAAGAAATCTTGGTTCATTTCTATGTGGTACCGCTGATTTTCTACGTTTTTATCGGAAGTATTTTCATATCGATCAATCCGCAACTCACTGAAACGATCGTCGCCAGTATGACGGTCTTCGGTGTTTCGATGGGAGGAATATTGGGTTCACCTTACCCGCTGGTCGAGTTTTTTGCCAGTGACTGCAAGAAGTCCTATCATGTTCAGAATATACCTTTATCCATCCAACTGATCAGCCACTGTATTTCCGGCTTTATTCATTTGTCTGTACTAAGCATTATCCTGTGGTTTACAGCTCCGCTGCTTTTTGATGCCGTACTGCCCACAAATCTGCCGGTCTACTTTTCATCGCTGGCCCTGCTGATTCTTGCGAGTCTGGGGATAGGAATGATCTTTGGACTGTTCTTTAAAAGTGCTTCGAAAATGAGCATGGCAACCCAAATCGTGTTTCTGCCTTCACTGATGTTATCCGGCATCATGTTTCCGGCGGATATGCTTCCTGCCGTTCTTCAAAATGTCGGAAAGTTTTTTCCGGCGAGTTTAGGCTTCTCGGCTATGACTTCCGATCATTTTACCTATGAGCAGCTGCTGTTGTTGCTTATATTTGTTTCGGCATCACTGATTTCCATGATTCGCATCCGTAAGATTCATGCGGAAGAATGATCGAATCGTGGCTACGAATTTTGCAATCCGTGTTTGACATGTCCGGAAGGTCTCTTTACAATACAAATAACAGAGTATCTGGAGTTGAGCTTGCTTTGCGCTGTTGAGAAAGGGAATAAACATGAAAAAAATATCAAAGTTATGTTATCTGATTGTGATCCTGACATTGATTTCGACGCTGATCGGAATATTCTATTCTACAGAAGCAGCACGATTTTGGGTTGTGAATATTTACGGAGAAAGTATAGAACTCTTTGGGGATGGGATTTACAAATACAATTCCATCCTTAAGGCCGCCGGAAACAAAGGAACGGATGCGGTCATGTTGTTGGTTGCGGTTTTCTTTGGCATCATGACGTATCTCAAAGACAAATCCAACCGATTTAAGTTCTTACAGGCAGGAGCCTTGGCGGGACTGCTGTATTATTCCGCTTGTCTGGTGTTTGGCGTAACATTCAACCGACTGTTCCCGGTTTATGTGTTATTGTTCTCTAGTTGTCTGTTTGCCATGATTGGATTGATGAGTGACTTGATAAAGTCAGATACGATTGTCTCATCAGCAACAGATATTCGACTCAAAGGGACTTCAGCGTTTTTGATTATCTGCGGATTATCCGTATTGGTTTGGCTGGAATTCGTTATCGGTGCCATCGCGACCGGTGAGCCCTTGTCGGTCATTGAGATTTATACAACCGAACCGACATTCGTTTTGGATCTCGCCATCATTTTGCCGGTGTATGTGGGTTGCGGATTGAACCTGTTAAGGAAAAACCTGATTGCATATAAACTGACGCCGGTGCTGCTTACGTTTATCGTGATCGTCGGGATGACAGTCATCAGTCAGAATCTCTTTCAGACTTCGATGGGCATAGAGATTCCCCCCAAAGATCTCATTACACTGGTTCTGTCTTTCGTCATCCTGGGAATGTTTGCAGTCATATTAAATTTCCGCTTCCAAAAGTACATTCGTCCGTAATAAATCGTATAATAGAGGATGTAAAGAAGTGTCGCTTGAAAGCTGAAAAATGTCATCAGGTCACATTCATCAATGAAATCAAGGAGAATGATATGAAGCAAAGAATGATCGAGTCGCTGATTGGCGGAGTATTGTTGGGCTTGGTATGTGTTGTCGGGGCATCGGTGCGATCCGGATTTACGGCATCCCCTGTGTTTATCTTTTCACTGTGGTACAACCGAGTGATTTTGGGACTGGTCATCGGGGCACCGTGGGAAAAGAGTCCGCGATTGATCTCACTGGCAAGAGGTGCGCTGTTTGGTTTGCTGGTTTCTTTTGCTTTTTACAGTTCAACCGGATTTTCAGACCCGATCAGTTTTCTGGCAGGAGTCATATACGGAGTGATTCTCGAATTTTGGCTGTTTAATCGTGGTTGTTAGAGATATGCAACTTTCGGTTGCGCACCTGAAAGCTTCACTTGATAGTATGCAACCAGATCCGTATCTATAATGTAAGTACAACATGTAAGGAGAATATCATGAATATCGGAGATAAAATTCAACAGTTAAGAAAAGCATCCAACCTGTCACAGGAGCAGCTATCAATACAGCTTGACGTATCCAGGCAGGCTGTATCCAAGTGGGAGCTCAATGAATCCATGCCGGATCCGGATAAAATCGTTTTACTCAGTGACATTTTTTCTGTATCGACGGATTACTTGTTGCGGGATCAATACGAGTCTGCCGAAGTCCGAAAAGCAACGGAAGGAGAAAAGTTTGATAAACAACGGATTCGATCGATGACGCTTGCGTCGATGATTATCAGTGCATTGGGATTATTGATATCCTTGAGTTCGATCTCCTTCTATGACACGCAAACCGGTTTTCTCATCGGACTGGCTGTTCAGGTACTAGCGGTCGTATTCTTTGAGATGTCGATTCATGGCACTCAAGCCGAAGTTTATTCATCTGCGCGTCAGCGTTTTTATCTGATGAACCTCTGGCTGTTGCTTTATTCACCATCGGCTATCATCACTTCCTATGTGTTGAGACATCTTCCTTCAATACATGAGTTATTGTGGCGATTCGGATATCTGGCTGTTTACATCATGTCTGCGACAGTGTTAAGCATCTTAATACTCAAGACATCCAAAAAGAAATATTGAACTGCCTTCGACCCATGAAAAATCATGGGTTTTGTATTTTTTTCAGAATCTGTTGAACGATATCCGTAAAGTGATAGAATGAAGACAGATAAGAAGATTCAGAAGAATGCACAGGTCATGTCATCAACATGGAGGTAACATGATGAACAAAGATTCTCGCAATCATTGGCTTACGATCCTTTTGTTTCCATTGCTTGGATTGGTTTACTTGGGCATTTGCTTTATGACTTACTTCGGACTGTTTCGGATCATGGAAACCACGGTAGGTCGTGTATTTAATGTCGGATTCTTCAGGCAGATGTTTGCGCTGTTTTTGATCATTCTGTATTTTATCGTATTAAGAACCAAATCATCCGATCGAATCAAAGCCTTCTTACTGATCGGACCGATAGGTACACTATTGATTACCATTATCCTGACATTCTATCAGAACATCATACTGTTTGTCGGATTGATCGTCTTTGTTAGTTTGTTTTTGCTTTATGTCTTTTATCGCATGAAAAAACCATGGTACTACACATATGCCTTGATATTGGCGGTTTTAGCAGCTCTTGCCTATGGCTGGCCAAGACCTTACTAGCATCAAAACATAGGATTGAGCAGATTATTTTGTCGGTCAGACGCAAAGACCGACATTTTTATGCAAATGAAGTATAATTACATTATCTAATGGAGGTTCAATCATGGATAAAGAAACACTGTCCTCAGTCCGACAAAATGAACTGTTGGATATACTGTATACTCGTTTCAACTCAAATCAGGCAAGACATCCGGATATCCGCTTTGACGATGTTAAAGAAAGACTGCTTAGCCAGCCGGAAAAACTATGGTCGCTATATGAGATGGAAAGAACAGGTGGCGAACCCGATGTCGTCGGGGTTGATATACAATCAAAGGAGTATATCTTTTTTGACTGTTCGCCCGAAACACCGCTGCTTCGCCGAAATGTCTGTTATGACCGCGAAGCTTTGGATAAAAGGAAACAATACAAACCTCAGACCAGTGCCATGGATATGGCTGCAGACATGGGTATCGAACTGCTGGATGAAGTGCAGTACCGCTTTCTTCAGACCTTGGGAAAATTCGATACGAAAACGTCCAGCTGGCTGAATACTCCATCCGATATCCGTAAACTTGGCGGAGCCATTTTCGGGGACCGCCGGTATGATACGGTATTTATTTATCACAACGGAGCAGACTCATATTACGGGGTCCGCGGATTCAGAGGCTGTTTAAAAGTCTGACTCTGTTTCATCAGAAAGGGAGAAATGTTATGTTCAGACCCATGCGACGTTTTAAAAACGAACTTAATGATGAAGAAGTTGATCGGATTCTAATGAGTAACACTTCCGGTGTACTGGCGGTTATGGGTGATGACGGATATCCGTATGCCATTCCTCTCAGCTACGGTTATGTGGGACAACACTTGTACTTTCACAGTGCAAATGAAGGCCATAAAATCGATGCTATCAGAAATCATGAGAAGGTATCTTTTTGTGTGATCGATCAGGATGATGTCGTTCAAGAAACCTTCACGACGCATTATCGCAGCGTTATCGTATTTGGCAAAGCAAAAATCATTACGGATGATATTGAAAAGGAAAAGGCATTAGAGTTTCTTGTCAAAAAGTACTCTCCTGATTTCATCGAAAAGGGCGGCCGTGAGATCAAAGACGCTTGGAATCAGGTCAGCGTCATTGAACTGATCATTGAGCATAAGTCAGGAAAATCGAATAACTAGCGCAGTTTGACAAAGGCATACAGTGAACATACAATAAATACATGTCATTACAGATAGGAGGGTAATCATTGAGTGTTATAAAGACAAAGTTAAACGAAGTGATTTTTTCAGTGTTACCCATCGTCATTCTTGTGCTGATTCTGAGTTTTACGGTGGTTCCATTAGGAACGGTCCTGATCTTTCGATTCTTGATCGGTTCACTGTTGGTTACTTTGGGATTGACGGTTTTCTTGTTTGGGGTAGATCTGGGAATTACTCCTCTGGGAGGGCTGACCGGTAAGTATCTGACCGAAACCAACAAACTTTGGCTGGTACTTTTAGCCGGTGTCATCATGGGATTCTTTATTTCACTTGCAGAACCCGGACTGTTGGTTTTGGCCAATCAGGTTGAAACAGTAACCTCGGGACAGATAACAAGTATCTTCGTGCTGATCATTGTTTCCATCGGATTAGCTGTTTTGCTTTCCTTTGGTTTTCTGCGCATACTCTATAATGTACCGCTGTACAAAGTTCTGTTGGTTTTATATATGATCATCTTTGTATTGGCATTATTTACATCCCGGGCATTTCTGGCGATATCCTTTGATGCTTCCGGTTCTACGACCGGTATCCTGGCGGTACCCTTCATCTTGGCCTTATCGGTAGGTATTTCCAGAATGAAAAAGGATAGTAAGGCTTCGGAAAAGGACAGTTTCGGTTTGATAGCCATTGCTTCCACCGGAACGATCATTTCGGTCATGCTGGTCAGTCTTTTAATTAAAACCAATGAATTTTCATCCATCCTTGTTCCTGTTGAGGTGGTTTCGGATGGGATTTTGACACCTTTTTTCAGTATTATTCCGGAATATTTGTTTGAAAGTGCTATGGCTATCCTGCCACTGATGGGAATTTTATGTTTTGTGCAAAAAAAGTTAGGTTCTTTAACTAAAAGACAGCGAAGACGTCTGATTACAGGGATTTTCTATTCGTTTCTGGGCCTTTTCATTTTCTTTATCGGTATCAATGGCGGATTTATGGAAGTTGCCTCCAATATCGGAAATCAATTGGCATCCAAACCGAATCCGACCTTGATCATAATCTTCTCGTTTATTCTGGGCGTGGTAACGATCGTTGCAGAACCCGCCGTCAACGTTTTAACTCATCAGATCGAAGATGTCACCAGCGGTTATGTTAAGAGGAACATCGTACTGATTACCTTGGCAATAGGGGTAGGATTGGCTATCGTTTTGTCCGTCATCCGGATCCTGGTTCCGCAAGTCCAACTATGGCATTATTTATTGCCAGGCTACCTGATCAGTCTGGGACTGATGTTCTTTATTCCGAAATTGTTTGTCGGTATCGCATTTGACGCCGGAGGTGTTGCTACCGGCCCCATTACCGCAACCTTTATTTTGGCTTTTATTCAAGGAGCCGCTGATGCGTTTGAAGGTGCGGATTTGCTTGTCGATGGTTTCGGAATGATTGCGATTGTCGCAATGATGCCGATCATTACACTGGAAATATTGGGATTGTTCTACCGATTGAACTCTCTGGCATTGGAAAGGAAAGTGAAAGATGAACAAAAATCTTGAATTTACATCATTCACCATGATTTATATCATTGTAAATTGTGGCATGGGCAGTCGCATATTACAAAGGGCCAAGGAGGTGGGTATCAAAGGCGGAACCGTATTTTTGGGTTCCGGAACGGTATCGAATTCTTTACTTAACTTTCTTGCTTTGGATGATATCCGAAAGGAAATCATCCTGTTGGGTGCGGACAGTGAGCTGGCGCATAAGGCAGTGGAAGCTTTGGACAAGGAGTTTAAATTCAAGAAACCTAATCATGGCATTGCCTTTACCATCGGAACATGCGGTGTCATCGGAACAAGAAATATTGCCTGTGAAGGCATTGAAAGAGGACGAGGTGAGAGTAATCCTATGTATCAACTCATTACGACGATAGTAAATTTAGGGAAGGCCGAGCTGGTCGTTGAAGCAGCCAATGAAGGCGGCGCAAAGGGAGGTACGATCATTCATGCCCGAGGATCCGGAGTTAATGAAACCACGCGCCTGTTTCACATGGATGTCGAACCGGAAAAGGAAGTGGTGCTGATTATCTGTAAAGTGCATGAGACTGATTCGATTATTTCTTCCATCAAGACGAAACTTGGCATCGATAAGCCGGGTAACGGTATCATTTTTGTCCAGGATGTTCACTCAGCTTACGGTATTTTTGAATCAGAAACAGAATAACAGCGAGGTACTTTGTGGAAAGCATCGAAAGCAAAATCATGGTGTTTATTCTTTGGCGAATGAATATGAAACGATCGATCGACCGATATTTTAAGAAGGCCGAATTTGAAAAAGAAAAATCTCAGACACCTTCAAAAAAAGTCAGATCGAAAGTACATATCGAAACTGAACAGTTTATGGGGCGGTNNCAGATGTCATTACCATGCGACCTAAAACATCCGTAAATAAGGCTCAAATCCTCTATTTTCATGGGGGAGCGTATATTTACGGAATAAAAAACTTCCACTATAATTTTGCGCTGCGGTTGATTCAATCCACCGGCTGTACGGTCATCATGCCAGACTATCCTCTTGCTCCTAACCAGAGCGCTGCGGAAGTTTATAATATGGCACTAACCCTGTATCAGAGATTATCGGATGATAAGACAGCTGAGCAAATCATCCTGATGGGTGACTCTTCCGGCGGTGGCATTGCCCTGGGATTGGCACAATACTTGAGAGATCACGGAATCCGACAGCCGGATAAAATTATCTTGCTATCGCCTTGGCTCGATGTTACCATGAGCAATCCGGATATTAAAAATATGGATAAAAGCGATCCGGTCTTGGGAATCAATGGCCTGATCACGGCCGGATCTGCGTATGCGAAGGATTGGGACCGAAAAGACTACCGTGTCAGCCCGATATACGGAGAGTTTCGAGGATTGTCGGATATCTATCTGTTTATAAGCACTCACGATTTGCTATATCCCGATGCAAGAAATTTCAGTGAAATCATGCAACAGAAAGGCATTGCTTTGAAGTATCACGAGTATCCCGGACTTTTTCATGACTGGATGCTGTTCGACTTGCCTGAATCACAATCGGTTTTGGAGCACATAAGTGAAGCATTTTGAAAGAAGGGGCATTTGGTGCAGCAAGGTATCATATGAAGCAAATACGTGAAGATTTCATCGCTCCCTGCGGAATGAACTGCCGGTTGTGCATTGGATTTCAACGGGATAAAAACAAATGTCTGGGTTGCCGATACGAAGATGCAATCCTTTATGTGACCAAAGAAAGCCGGCATTGCGTAATCAAAAGCTGTCAGAAAAAGAGTGATAAAGGATACTGTTTTGAATGTGAATCATATCCTTGCCGACGGCTAAAAGACCTTGATAAACGGTATCGGACGAAATATCACATGAGCATGCTTGAGAATCTGGAGTATATCAGACAACAAGGAATTGATTCTTTCATAGATGCTGAAGAACAGCGTTGGACTTGCCCCACATGTCAACAAATACTATGTGTCCACCGACCGAACTGTCTGACATGCAAAACGAAAATATTCGACTCAAAATGAGTTAAGGAGCTCACCATGAACCTCGGTGCTTTCTCAATCAGTTTATCTGTAAAAGATATTGATGCATCTGCTCAGTTTTATGCTACTCTGGGATTTCAGCAGATTTCAGGAGACATCTCGCAAAAATGGATTATCCTGAAAAACGGGGAGTGTGTCATTGGGCTTTTTGAAGGCATGTTTGACAAAAATATGCTGACATTCAATCCCGGATGGGATCTATCCGGTCATAACACAGAAAACTTTGATGATATACGGGAACTTTATAAGAAATTCATTTCTGTCGGTCTCGATGTTTCGTCATCCTCAGATATAAGATCTTCCGGACCTGCCTATTTTACCCTCACTGATCCCGATGGGAATCCCATCCTGTTCGATCAGCATCGCTAGAAGGAAATAACCATGCACATCGAAAAATACACAACAGACCATCAGGAAGGAATCATGCAACTGATGAAAGATGAAGGGGAAGACTGGCATTGTTACTGGGCGGATGATCATCAGGAAAAATACAGGAACGCACTCGATAACTCCATTACTTATGTGGCTTTTGAAGGAAGTGAAGTGTGCGGTTTCGTACGTGCCCTGGATGATATGGGATTTTACATCTATATTTGTGATTTACTTGTCTCAAAACGCCACCGCGGTAAAAGCATCGGCCGACAACTGATGGAACAATATGTACACCGTTTCCCCGGTCAGACTGTGTATGTAATGTCTGATGTCGATGAATATTATCAGTCATTGGGATATCCGATCGTCGGATCCGTGTTGGAAGTTATAAATGGAGGTCAATGATGTGAAGACGCTTATCGGAAAAGGCAAAACCAGCGAAGTATTTTTGGAAAATCAGTGGGCTTTTAAGCAATATGATGAACATCATCCGATCAGTTATATTCAAGAAGAGATGAGAATCAATCATGTTATTTCAACTCAAACGGCATTACCCATATGTCCCTTATTACCCACCCAAAACCCCTATATCCTTCAGATGAAATATTTGGGCAATGAAACTCTGACCCATCGGATGCTTAACCGCCATCCCAATGTCATAGAGGACTTGATTGATCTGCAACTCTCTGTATATCACTATCAAGAGCTTCCTTTGCATAATATCCACGAACGATATCATCGCCGGATCAGTTCAAGTGTAATCCTGACAAATCAAGAGAAGACATTCGCACTGGGTGTTCTGGCTGATCTTCCTTTTCAACCGACCCTGACACACATGGACTTTCATCCCGGTAACATCCTGTATCACGAAAATCAGTATTGGATCATTGATTGGGTAAATGCCGGATTGGCAAATCCGCTGCTCTGTGTCGCTCGCACGTACATATTGCTTCACTACCACGCGCTTCGACGCAGTCAGAAATACCTGACAGTCCTTTCGAAGCGGACCGGATGGACCAAGGAACTGATTCGAAAAGCGGCAGTTATTCAGGCTGCTGACCGAATCATGGAAAGTGATGATCCGGATGAGATCAAATTTATGAAAAACTATATTCTTGAGGTGAGTGGCCATGAGAAGTGAACAAACCATGACAGATCTCATTCTCGAGGTTGCTCAAAAGGATGCACGAATCAAAGCAGTGCTTTTAAATGGTTCACGAGCCAATCCCTCGGTCAAAAAGGACAAATATCAGGATTTTGATATCGTTTACGTTGTGGATGAAATCGACTCATGGATTGTCGATCACTGTTGGATCGATGTATTCGGTCCGCGCGTCATGCTTCAGATGCCCGAGTGCATGCGAAATCCGGAGAATCAGGGAAATTTCACATATCTGATGCTTTTTACTGACGGAAACCGGATCGACCTGACGCTTGTGCCCAAAGCAAATATCAATCGATTATTCCAGGATAAACTGACTGTCGTACTAATGGATAAAGAGAACCTGTTTACTTCTGTTTCTGCCCCATCAGACAGCGATTTTCACGTTCAGCCACCAACACTGCTGGAGTATTCCTCCTGTTGCAATAATTTCTTGTGGTGTTGTCAAAATGTGGCGAAGGGAATTGCGAGAGACCAGTGGCCCTATGCCATCGGAATGTTTGACGGGATCGTTCGCGAAGAACTCACACAAATGCTCGATTGGACGGTGGGCGTTCTTACAGATTTCAGCGTATCCTCTGGTAAACTTGGAAAATATTACCGAAAGTATTTACCCGAAGATGTGTATCAGATGTTTGTTCAAACGGTGGATACGAAAGATCCCGACCATTTATGGAACGCAATGTTTACCGCAATCGCCTGTTTTCAAAAGGCGGCGGATCTTGTCGGATCTCAGATGGAATATCCCTATCCTCATCAGGATCATCAAAACATGAAAGAGTATCTGATCCGATTCCGAAACAGCCTAAAAACGAAGGGAAGCCAAAAATCTCCCGAAAATATCGAGAGTTATCTCGACAGTGAAAAAAGAATCAGACAATGGCCGTCCAAGCGTAACCAAAAAAGAAAAGTATGCGAATACCTGTCAACGAAGTTTGATCGTAAAACCATGTATACGGAAGCTCAGGTTAATGCAATCATCAGTCGGTGGCATACCTTTAACGATTACTTTGTTTTACGCAGAGAACTGGTTGACGGAGGATGGCTGAAACGGTATCGCGACGGAAGTGCCTACTGGTTAAATGAAGATATGCTCGAGAAAGAAATCCCATCGGATGAAATACATACGTGAAAAAATAGCATGGATCAAACGCTATTTGCCCGTCCTGTACTTGGCATTTCGACATAAGGATACTCCATGGTATGCCAAAGCTGTCGCTATCATCGCCGTAATATATGCGATATCTCCAATAGATTTGATCCCGGATGTCATTCCGGTCATCGGATATCTCGATGATTTGCTTATCCTTCCGCTGATGATTGCTCTGTCAGTACATTGGATACCGAAATATGTCATGGATGAGTGCCTGCAACGATCTGAGAATTTCAATATGCCTGAAGGAAAGTGGTATCATGCCATACCGATCTTTATTGTGTGGCTCTTGCTTGTTGTTTGGATATGGAATCTGCTCAAATAGAAACTGCGAGGAAGAGATATGGAACTGATGTTTGAAACCCTGTTGACTGCGATGAAAAATGAACTTTCTGATTTGCGCTTTGAGAAACGACTGACCACCGGTGAAGTCCGTCGGGTTTCAGCGAAGTATTTCAGGAAACTGCCCAAAGATAAGCCGTCCGTGTTCGATTTTTGTCAGCGATTGCTCGAATTTCGAATTTGGGAGCTGACGATTATTGCTTATGACTGGGCGTATCGTATGCGTCATTATTACGATGAAACAACGTTTGAGGTGTTTGAATACTGGCTGAAAAACTATATTTCGGATTGGTGGGACTGTGATGACTTTTGTACTCATGCCTTTGGGGAACTGATGATCCGTTTTCCTCAGTTGATGATCAGGGTTTTTGACTGGTGCGATCACAAAAATTTCGCAGTACGCCGGGCAGCACCGGTCGTACTTATTCTGCCAATCAAAAAGAGAGCGTTTCTATCCGTTGACCCTTTGGCCGTGGCGGATCATCTGAAATTTGATCCTCATTATTTAGTGTTGAAGGGATATGGCTGGATGTTAAAGGTGCTCTCACAGACGGACGACATGAAAGTGATTGCGTATCTCGAACAAAACTCTCAAATGCCTAGGGTAGCTTATCGATACGCACTTGAGAAACTTGACCCGGACGTAAAGAAACACCTGATGAAGTTGATTTGATCACCGAAAGGTGATTTTTCTATTGAAAAAAGCAAGATTCGGACATATACTATATCTAAAAGATATAGGTGAGGATATGAAAGAAAACAAGACGAAATATATGATCCTCGGATTGCTCAACCATCAGCCGATGTCAGGATATGACATTAAAGAAAGGGTGGACCATGCCTTAAGCATGTTTTGGAACAGCGGGTTTGGCCAGATCTATCCGACCCTTGCTTCGCTGGCTGAAGACGGAGATATTCAGTTGTTAAAGAAAGAAAGTAAGGCCGGTCCCGATCGTAAGGTATATCAAATCACGGAACAAGGAAAGGTCATGCTTAAAAAATGGTTGGCAACCCCGACCGAAAAAGAGGAAGTCCGCTATGAGATGCTGCTGAAACTGTTTTTCAGCTCAGCCATCGATCCAACGGATGTGATTCGCAATATTGAAAGTTTTCAAATGAAGAAACAGGAAGAAAAAATCCGATTGGACATGTTCTGTATGGAATTAGAAAAAATCATGAATGAAAGCGAAGATCACCGAATGTACTATCTGACAGCCCGATTTGGTCAGAAAGTTTATGAAGCTTATTTGCAGTGGGCACAACAAGCCATAGATATGTTAAGAGAAAACGAGGAACCAATGTTATGAAACCAATCATTGTTTATTATTCCTATGAAGGTAATACCGAATTTATTGCCAGTGTCATCGCTGAACTGCTTCGAGCACAGGCCGTTCGGATTTCACCGATCAAAGAAATGACATCATCGGGCTTTGGTAAGTATGTATGGGGCGGCGGACAGGTCGTAATGAAAATCAAACCTAAATTGCAACCTTTCACCATCAACTTCGATGATTTCGACACGGTATTTTTGGGATCACCGATATGGGCCGGAACCTTTGCACCGCCCATCAAAACTTTGTTGGAAGACGGATATTTTCACGGGAAGAATGTATTTTATTTTTACACCCATGAAGGCGGAGCACAGAACGCACATCGCCGGATAGAAGCAGCCCTTTCAAAAACCAATCGTCTGGTATCTTCGGAAGGGTTTTTGGACGTGCTGAAAAATCCTGAGGAAAACCGTCAAAAAGCGCAAGCGTGGGTCGCTCATTGCCTGAAGGAGTCCGAATGAAACGGCAATCCATCCGAAAAGCACTGATATTGGTTTCCTTTATCTTGTTTCCGGTCACATTGTACTACTTTTCACCCTATCTGATCATTGAAGCCCTGCTTCAAAACGTTATCGCCGGCAGTTTCATCGTTTTTGGACTTATGCTGCTGACATCGATCGTATTTGGACGTGTGTTTTGCGGATGGTTATGTCCGGCGGGTGGGTTGCAAGAGGCTGCTACCATCATCAATGACAAACGATCGAAGTTCAACAAAGGAAAACTGATCAAATACTTGATTTGGTTTCCGTGGGTGTCTGCCATCGTTTTCCTAAGTTGGATGGCAAAAGTCCGTTTGCGCATCGACTTTTTCTATCAGACATGGTACGGCATATCGATCTCCGATCCATACGGATTTATTGTTTATTTTGCGGTCGTATTTTTAGTGATGATCCTGGCATTGATCTATGGCCGCCGGGGATTCTGTCATACGGTGTGTTGGATGGCTCCGTTTATGCAGGCAGGACAATGGATACAGCGAAAGATCCGCAGTCCTCATCTGCACTTAGTCACAGAACCTTCGGGTTGTATTTCCTGTCAGGTTTGCACGAAGCATTGTCCGATGAGTTTACCGGTCATGGAACTTGTAAGCAAAGGAAACATCGAGGATATGGATTGTATCCTGTGCTGTGCGTGTGCGGATAGCTGCCCTAAGAAAATCATCACTCTGAAACTAAAATAAAAGCAACGGTGTTACTCCCGTTGCATTTTTCTGATTTGTAACTGAATATGGCGAACACGCTCTTCATTAAGCGGATATCGTCGCAAACTTACATAAGCAAGTACAAAACTAAGGATGGAACCAAGACTTAAAATCAATCCCAAACTGATCAGTGTGAATTCTGATTGAATGGGCAGTGATGAGTCAAACCGGATCAAATCCAACAATATACCGATTATAAAGATTGCCAGGGCCTGAGAAAGCTTGTAATACAATGTAAGACTGCCGAAATAGAATCCTTCAAAACGTAATCCGCGCTTGTATTCATCAAAGTCGATCGTATCGGCAACCATTGAAAGTGGGATCGTAAACAGAGCTCCTGTACCAAATCCGGCGATGATCGCATATGGGAAGAAGTACAGGGGTTGTGAAGCCACATATTCCTTAAATAGAACTAAAACTATAAAGACAACACCGGCTAAAATACTGAAAAGCAAACCGATGTTCATGGCCGGCCGCTTGTCAAACTTCTTTGCGATGTACATCCAAACCGGTTGGGAAAGTATACTCATCAGAAACTGGACCCCAAGAACGATTGCGATTTGCTGACTGGTTAAGATGAAAGTGTACGTAAAAACATGCAGTCCGATGTTGCTTAAAAATGCGGAAGCCAGGTTGTTGAACATATAACATAACGCCACTGCCCGAAACGCCCGATTGGCAAACGTACTCTTTAATGACTCGATAAGAACATCGAATTTTCTGCCTTTTGCTTCCTTGATTTGATGTTTATTTAAAATGGGAATGTATTTCGCGGTGGCCCAGTAACAGGCAGTGGTAGATAAAAGCACCACAACGGCGGACATAATCCCGATATTACGATATGAGTCCGGATTGAGCTGCCCGCTGGGAAAGTCGATGGTCGGCTGAAAAAAGATATATAAACCGGCAACAGAAACAAAGGCCAAACCAAACAAAAAGAAAATCGTCTTAATGCTTTGAATGGCCGTCCGTTCATTATAGTCACTGGAAAGCTCTGCGCCTAAAGCTGTATAGGGAGTCACATAAATCGTGATAAAACTTTTAAACAGAATGATATAGACAAACAGGATAGCGAACTTAACGGGAGTATCCAATGAAGCCGGGATCGTCCACATCAGATAAATGGTCGAGGAAACACCCAAAGCTCCGATGATAAGGTATAAATGGCGCCGACCAAACAGTTTTGATTTGGTGATATCCGAAAAATAACCCATCAGGGGATCGGTGATAGCATCCCAGAAAATACTGATGCTCACAGCCAACCCGACCAGATAGCCCGGTATTCCCAGGATGACGGTAGAAAAAAACACCAAATACGTCCCGACGACTTGCATGGCGATGCCGATACTGAGGTTGCCGATTCCGTAACCGACTTTATCTATAACAGGGATATTGCGATTGGTAACATTTGTTGTCAAAGGATGTCCCTCACATTCTGACTATATTATAACTGATTTAATGACATTAAACTGAGGGATGCAAGTAAAGTGACTGTAAAATTTTTCCGGCTCAGACTCGTTTTTTGCGCTTTTTCGAAAACATGATGCTTATGAAAATACCCGCACCGGAAGATAGAAGTATTAGTAAGATATAGAAAATATACATATATTGCTGAATATGGCAGAGCAGCACGATAATTCCGGGAATTATTAACAACAGATTATTGACCAATGCTTTTTTCGGCGTAAGCAACGTGAGTAAAAATGATAAACAAAAAAAGACCAGCAGAACAATACCAATCAGAACCAGTCGCTCACTGAGTTTGCCATCCGCAAATATCGATAAGAAAACCCCATAAAGAGCAATCATAAACCCGCAGAACAGTGCCATCGCTGAAACAAAGAAGTTCTTCATATCGCAATCCCTCCGATCACCTAAATCGTAATCCGATAAAACATTTCAGTCAATGATTTCCTATAATGGAAGCCTTTGGTATAATCTAACTAAGGAGTTGAATATGAAAAAATCCATTGAGTATTTGAAGGCCAGTTTGTTTGCCGGTGCCATTGGCGATGCTTTGGGCTGGCCGATTGAATTTAAAGACATCGAATACATACGAAGAAATTATGGTACAGAAGGATGTACGGATCTCATCTTGAATTCTAGGGGATTTGCAGAAGTTACCGATGATACCCAAATGACGCTGTTTACCTTGGAAGGAATCGTTAACCATCTTCAGTTTAAAAGGTTTGATTCGCTCAAAGAGTCCCTACATCACAGTTATTTGCGATGGTATAAAACGCAGAACAGTAAACACAACCACCGTTCTGAACTTCATTTTGACTTGCTAAACTATCCCGCCTTATATTATCAGCGCTCACCGGGAGTGACTTGTCTGACGGCTCTGGCCAGAAAAGTGGCAGGTACTGTTGAAAAACCGATCAACGACTCCAAGGGATGTGGCGGGGTCATGCGGGTTGCTCCCATCGGCTATTTTTTCAATCCTGACCAAGCCTTCGATCACGGATGCGATGCAGCGGCAATCACCCATGGCCATCCCTTGGGCTATCTTTCAGCCGGGGCTTTGGCATACTTGATGGCATGGCTGTTTGAAGGTGAGACTTTACAAAGCGCTACGGAGAAAGTCATCACAAAACTTGAACGTTATCCAGCCGCTCAACCGCTGAAATCCTTGTTGGTATCAGCGGTTGAACTGTCACGATCTTCTCAGGAAGATGAAAAGTGCATCCGTCAATTGGGTGCCGGCTGGGTAGCTGAGGAAGCGCTGGCCATCGCACTGTATTGTTCGTTGAGGCATTCGATGAATTTACATCAGGCATTGATTGCTGCTGTCAATCACAGCGGAGACAGTGACAGTACCGGCTCCATCACCGGTAATATTCTCGGTGCAGTGCTTGGCATGGGTGCGATTGAAGAAGAATGGATAAGAAACCTGGATGTCACGGAAATTGTCATCGATTTTCTGGATGTTGTTGAACATCGTGACAAATCGTGAAACCCTCTTGAAGTCATGACAAATCGTGCTAAAATGAGCATATATTGTAGAAATTAACAACAATCACGAGGAATTGGATGTTCTCAAGAAAGGAGCATTGAATGAGAAAATTATTCTCTGTGTTTTTTGCTTTTATGATCGTTTTTGCCCTTGCTTTGCCGGTCATGGCTGCGCAGACGGAAATCACGGTAGAACCCGAAGAGACTAATGAAGAAGGTTCGGTAACCTTAACCGCGAAAACTTTCGGCTCAGGAGCCTTTGCTGTAGACTGTTGGATTATTGGCGAAGAAGAAGTATGTATGACGGATGCAACCCTTGAAAAGGTAACCAAAGATGAGTTCGATATGGATTTACCTGAAGAGGAGCAATACTGGTTAAGCGTTCTGGTGTGGACCGCTCCGGTACTTGGCGAGGAATTGGAAGAGTTTGAGTTTACCTTTACGTATAAAATCACTTTATACAGCGATGATACCGAAGAAAAAGTTGAAACCGATGCCGGAGAAGATACGGCGCAAGTTAAAGTGAAGAAGATCAGAGACGAGACTGACGATGAGGAAGAAGAAGTCGTTGAGCCTGAGTATCCGGCCGCCACGGCAATCGCCACAAAACTTCTGGCACTCGCCGGTGTAAGCCATCGTTACGGAAACGGGAAAACCGGAGGCAATTACATTTCCGATGTAGCTAAACTGATGGGCAAAGGTGCTTCTTTCCGGGGGGTTGAAAAGAAGGACTTTACCGCATATGCTGAAGCCGTAAAAGCGTACCTGATTGAAGTCGGTGCCTTAGAGGCAGAAGCAGAAGAATGATCAAAAACGGACGACGGTCCGTTTTTGATTAACCAGAGGTAATTTCTGATTTGAGAAGATAAAAGGAGATATATGTATGAATGTAGTCATCTTAGAGAATGAAAGCCAGGTTCGTCAAATGATGAAACTCCCGGTTTTCATGATGTACTTCACGACTCCGGATTGTGGTGTATGTAAGGTTCTTTATCCGCGATTGCTCGAGGAAACAAAGGACTACAACTATCCGTTGCTCAAAGTCGATGCGTCGGTTTTTAAAGAGCTTGCCGGACAACATTTGGTGCTGTCCGTACCGACGGTTTTGATCTTCCGCAATCAGAAAGAACTGTTGCGTCAAAGCCGCTATATTGATTTTAATGTGATCACCCGACTGTTGGACTTATTATCCGATTAGACAGTCGGTTTTTTTTGCTCTATAATGAAAAAAAGGAGCACCTATGAACCTGGAACACATACGCTACGCACCGCTATTGACATTATGGAAAGCCATCGAGCAGTTAGATCTGGCTTATTTTGAGAGCGTTCAGCTTCCTGATGATGTCCGGCTTGTACAAAATGTTTCGTATGGGGATGACCTGAAATATCATTTGCTGGACATTGCGTATCCACCGATGCAAATGGAACGATATCCCGTTATCATCCAAGTTCATGGAGGCGGATGGGTGTATGGCACGAAAGATACGATCTATAAAGCGTATGGAATGGCCTTGGCTCACCAGGGATTCGCCGTAATCACCATCAATTACCGCTTGGCACCTACTCATCAGTTTCCCAGCCAACTGCTCGATCTCGATCTGCTGATGCATTTTGTTCGAAACAATGCTAAGTCATTGGATTTGGATGAAGAAAATGTGTTTATGATCGGAGATTCAGCCGGGGCTCACCTGATATCTTTATTTCAGTGCTTAAGAAGAAAAGAAGGAGAAAATCCTGTTTCACTCACATCAGACCTCCAAATCCAGGCAGTCGCATTAAGCTGCGGGGTATATGATTTTGATTCGTTCAATACACCAAAGATCCGGTTTCCTCAGAAGACCAACACTTTGCGATCGCTCTTTGGTCTCTATGATTACAAGTCGCATCCGCTTTATTCCGTTGCATCCGTCACTGGGAAAATCGATAAGAACTTTCCGGATGCACTGGTCATATCCAGTCAGTTTGATCCGTTATATCCCCAAACCAAAGAACTTTTGGATGTTCTCAAACAACAGAATGTCCGTTTTGAGCCCTTTATCGCAGATCGAAAAAGAAGACTCCCGCACGTGTTCAATACGCGGCTGACCTATCCAGAGAGTATCGAGGTACTGCGTAAAATCGGTGAGTTCTTTCAGGCGAGGATCCGACGATGAGGATATTTGTGGCATATGCGATCAGTGATGATGTCAAAATACAGTTGCATCATCTGCAGCAGCAGTTGAGTCCGATATATCAAAACGGGCGGTTCAAACAGCCGAAAAACATGCATATGACCCTGAGATTTGTCGGAGAGGTCAACGAAACGCAACTCGCATCACTGATCGATGAAATCGACAATATCATCGATAAACATCCGGTGCAACAAGTCATCCTGGATCAATTGGGATTTTTCGGAAAATCCGCAAAAAAACATTCCCTATGGATTGGGTGTCATTCTCAGCCGCCCATGGAGCAACTGAGCAATGAAATCACGCAATGTGTGATCCGATGCAATATAGCAGTCAATGATACACCGTTTGTACCGCACATCACCTTGGCACAACACGGCGTTTTTATCGGAGAGTTGCCATTATTTCAACCTCTTAAAGCTGACTTAAATCGCGTTTGCATTTACAGTTCATCCCGAATCGAAGGTGAATTAGTATACCAACCTGTCAAGTGTTGGAAACTAAATTAAATCAGGAGGTATTATGGACGAAAATCAAAGAGAACGGTGGCTTACACTGTATCAATATGCCAAAGAAATTCAAAAGCTCGAGCCTTGGAACAGTTTTTTACAACTTGATGTATTCCCGGTCAGTCTGCCCAATTTCAAGGAACCTTTTTTCTGTACATTTTTAGGAAATGAATCACCGGAGAAGGGCATCATGGTATATCCGGGCTACCAGGCGCTTGACGGATTGTGGCGGTTTGTCAAAAGCGATCAAATGCCGCCGTTTCAACGGATGCGCTATCAACAGCACTTATCGTGCTTCTTTGTCAGTGCGCATGAAGTTTCCGCCGAGGATAAAAATCTCATTCATCAGCTCGGATTGAAGTTTAAGGGGAAAAACTGGATTATTTTTGAATCAGCTTTGCTTAACTTAGTGCCTTCTGAATGTACGATCGAAGAAGTCAACATCCTTATTGAAGTTTACGGACAACTGATTGAGGCTGTCAAAGAAATCCTAAGCGAGAAAGTTATCGTTGATTTTGAAGAAGGACAGGTACTGCACCGTCAGTTTGATATGTATACAGGTTCTTGGCACAGCATCATTGAAAAGTTGGAGTGGAGTGTTGAGCTTCCGACTGCACCGACGATTTATCCGGAGATCATCGAAGAGATCAATCAGCTGCCGATGACTGCCGATCATTTTGAATTGGATATCATTTCAACGCCGATCGTTACCGATCAATTAGAAGGGCAGCGCCAAGGAATCGTAAGATTTGTTTTGCTTGCCGATCACAAAAGCGGATTTATTCATAAGCATGAATTGGTGCATTTGCAGCACAACAGTCAGGACGTGCTTCTGACCGTGGCAATCGAGGGGATGCTGCTCAACAAGCGGCCAAAACAGTTGTGGGTCAGAGATGATCTGACCGAAACGATACTGAGACCGCTGTGTGAGAAAACAGGCACAAAAATAAAGGTATCTGAGAAACTGAAGTCCATCGATACCTTTGCGGACAAATTATTCCTTCATATACAAAAATAACTCAGCGCGGCTGAGTTATTTACTGATTGACGGCTTCGAGCAGATTGCCTGCACAGTCATAGAACATAAACGTTTTCTTAAATTCGTTTTCACGCATATCCGTGATTTCAACATGATTGCTTTTTAAGTGCAAATATAATGATTCAACATCGGGATGGCTGAAACAGAAAACCGGAAACTGCGCAAAGTTACGGATGATACGTAAAGGCATATCATTGACCGTTTCAACAAGCACGATCTGACAGTCTTCATTTTCATCAAATTTCAGTCGGGCAATCAAAGAACCCCGATTGATATAACAGCGCACCAGCGTGGTGTTTAAGTTTTTCTGATACCAAAAAATAGCCGTAACGATGTCTTTTACGGGTAAATAAACGTATCCCATGGCGCTGGTGGTCAAAGGCATTGTTTCACCTCTTTTAATCATTGTACACGCAAGACAGATAACAATCAATCACGTCTGAACAAATAAAGCGAAAGCCTCAGATGATTTGCATTTCGCGGCCAACTTTTATAAACTTATCGACCGCAAAATCCAGTTGTTCTTTCGTATGGATAGCCGAAACCATGACACGGACGCGGCCTTGTCCTTTTGCGACCGTCGGGAATATGATCGGCGAGACAAAGACGCCCTCACTAAGCAAAGCTTTTGAGAAAGCCATCGTTTTTGCTTCGTCGAACACAAATACCGGCGTGATTGGGGTTTGGGAATGACCGATATCAAATCCGGCGGATTTCATTTTATCCTTAAAATAACGGGCATTATTCCAACAGGCAAGTGTATATTTCTCGGATTCGGAAAGCATTTTCACAGCCTCTAACAGAGCTCCGACGACGGCGGGCGGTAAATAGGTTGAGAAAAGTAACGGACGGGCACGATGAGCCAGCCAGTCTTTCGCTACTTGCTTACAGGCTACATATCCGCCGATGACCCCAAAGGCTTTCGATAAAGTGCCGATCGTAAAATCGATCCGGCCGTGCAAATGGAAATGATCCACCGTTCCCCGGCCGCTTTGACCCAAAACACCGGAACCATGGGCATCATCCACATAAGTAAGACAGTCAAACTCCTCGGCTAATGCAACGATTTGCGGTAATGGAGCAATATCCCCGTCCATCGAAAAAACACCGTCGGTAATGATCAAAACCTGATTATAGCTTTCTCTTTTCTCCAAAAGTACTTTACGTAAATCTTCCATGTCACAATGCTTATACACTGCCCGGTCTGCTTTGGAAAGCCGTGTACCGTCAATGATCGAAGCATGATTAAGTTCATCGGATACGATCAGATCGCCCGCCTGAGTGATGGCTTGTATGACACCGGCATTACAGTTAAAGCCGGACTGAAAAAGCATGACGGCTTCTTCCTTTTTAAACTTCGCCAGTTCCGCTTCCAATTGCTCGTGTATATCCATATTCCCTACGATCGTCTTTACAGCACCTGCACCGACCCCATACTTCTCAATGGCTTCGATCGCTGCTTTTCTCAACCGGGGATGGTTTGCAAATCCCAAGTAATTATTCGAACAAAGATTGATGACTTTCTTGCCATCGATGATGACTTCGGCTTCATTTGCACTTTCAATGATCGGGATCTTACGGAATACTCCGTCTTCCTTCAGTTTTGAAACCTGCTCTTGCAGAAAAAGCAAATCATGAACGCTCATCAGTCTTCCTCCGGATGGGAAACCATCAGTACGACTTTTCCGCAGTTGCCGCTTTCCATCAGTTCCATAGCCTGTTCATATTTTTCCCAGGGAAGTTTATGGGTAATGATCTTATCCAGATGAAGACGTCCGCTGTCGATCAAGGCTTTTACCTGAAACCAAGTTGAAAACATTCTTCTTCCGGTAATTCCGTGAATGGTCAAACCTTTAAAAACGATGTTTCTTCCGACTTCAATCTCCACAGGTTTTGTGGGAATGCCCAAAATAGAGACTCTTCCGCCATCCTTGACATAACTTAATGCCTGATTTAATGCCAAACCATTACCGGACATTTCACATACGACATCCACTCCGGCACCGCCAGTAAGCTGTCGAACTGAGCTGATGACATCCGTATCTTTTGCATTGATGATTGCATCGGCACCCAGTTGTTTTGCCAAGTCGAGCCGGTAATCATTGATGTCGATTGCAATGACCTTGGCGGCACCGACCGCCTTGGCTACGTCAACGGCCATGATGCCGATCGGGCCGACACCAACCACGGCTACGGTTTTTCCGATGATATCCCCGGACAACACCGTATGAACGGCATTTCCCAAAGGCTCCTGAATGCATAACATCTCCGGAGCAACGTTTGGATCGTTAACAAATGCGTTTGCAGCCGGAATGGCAATGTACTGCGCAAATGCTCCGTCGCGGTCTACTCCGAGGATTTTTGTATATTTGCAAATATGGGCTTGTCCGGTCATACAGAACTCACACAATCCGCAGACGATATGTGTTTCAGCGGAAACGATATCTCCGATGCGGATATGACTGACTCTTGAACCGACTTTAACAACTTTTCCGGCCAGTTCATGACCCATGGTTTGAGGGACGGGGATTCGTGACTGTGCCCAGGCATCCCATTGATAAATGTGAACATCCGTACCACAAACCGAGGTAGCCAATACCTTAACCAGGATATCATCATCGCCGATGTCCGGAATCGGTTTTTCAATCATCACAGCGCCTTTTTTCGGCTCGATTTTGCTGATCGTGAGCATGTTATTTTGCATGTTTATTTCATCTCCACAGGTTTCTTTGTAATCATTGTACCATAGCAACGAAATTTTTCTAATGATTCCCCGATGAATATTTATGTAAATACTGAAAAGGTCATAAGATATTTTCAATGAAAAAACCCGTTAAAACATCAAAATTCAGGTAATTGTGATAAACTTAAAAAGAGGTGTCCAAATGAAGAAAATCGAACGCATTGCACAGTATATCGAACAGATTGCCCAAGGGAATCACACGATGGATTTGTACCGTGAGTATGAAGAAGACATTCTTTCTGTTGAGGCAGACGAGTTGTTTACGTTGTTGAATGATCGTATCGTTTTGGGGGAAACCCCCAAGCAGATATTGGTTTATCTTGATCGGCTTATGCATGTCTTTGCCCAATCACTTAATCACAATGATTGCCCGATTACTGAAGATTCATTTATCGACCACATGATCAAAGAGAATCAAGCGTTATCTCAACGTCTTGAGAAAATAAAAGTGCTGTTGACACAAAAAGATTATTTGAGAATAAAGAAAGAACTTTTATCCCGATTTGAAGAACTGCTCGAATTTCATGTGCATTATATTAAGAAAGAAAACATCCTGTTTCCGTTGCTTGAGAAAAAAGATGATAAATATGCCGGAGTCTCCATCATGTGGACACTGCACGATCAACTGCGAAATACCTTAAAGGACATCGTGATTTTACTTAAATCGGTTGATTTCGATCAAAAAGCCTTTATAATGAATGTCGGCCGATACTTTTTTCAGGCCTATGGGCTCATTCAAAAGGAAGAGCTGATTTTATACCCGGTGGCACTGAATGTATTGAACCAGTCTGAACATGATCAGATGCGCCAGGAGAGCTTTGAACTAGGATTTGCATTTATTGAACCGCCCACACCTGAAAAAACTGAAAAATCGGAGATCTACATCGATGATGTTGACAGCTGGGTCTATCGCAGTGAGACCGGTGAGCTGACCTATGAACAGCTGACCTTGTTTGTCAATGCTTTGCCCCTCGATTGCACACTGATCGATGAGCACAATAAAGTCCGCTATTTCACCCGTCCCAAAGACCGGATATTTCCTCGTTCACCGGCGATTATCGGTCGAGATGTGAGAAACTGCCATCCGGCGGACAGTGTCGATGTGGTGAATAAAATCATTGATGCTTTTCGAAACAATCAGCGGGATGTGGCGACTTTCTGGATCGATATGCGCGGCAAGAAACTTTTGATTCAATACTTCGCTTTACGAAATCGCAACGGGGAATATAAAGGAACGCTCGAAGTCAGTCAGGACATTACAGAAATACAAGAACTTGAAGGGCAACGGCGTTTACTTCAATGGGAATAGAAGGAGAATACGATGGATAACTTAAAAACGATTGCACTGATTTTGTTTCTGGCCTTATATGCCGGTTTACTCATTTATCCGAAATATCGCACATGGCTGGCGCTTTTAGGCGCTGCGATTTTTACAATCTTAGGAATTTCCCCGTGGACTCAGGTGACTTCGATGATCGATTTCAATGTACTGATGATGATCGGCGGAACGATGGGTATCGTGGCTTTATTCATTGAATCGAAAATGCCGGCCAAACTGGCGGATATACTGATTGACAGAATGCCCGATGTGCGCTGGGCAGTCATTGTACTGGCCTTATTTGCCGGTGTGATTTCGGCATTTGTCGATAATGTGGCAACCGTGCTGATGGTTGCGCCGGTGGCTATGGATATTTCCCGAAAACTGAAAATATCACCGGTAAATATGATCATTGCGATTGCTGTATCGTCCAATTTGCAAGGTGCGGCAACCTTGGTCGGGGATACGACTTCCATTTTGCTGGGTGGATATGCCAACATGAACTTCTTGGATTTCTTTGTATATCAGGGCAAACCCGGCTTGTTTTGGATCGTTCAGTTAGGAGCGGTTTTAGCTACATCAACCTTGTTATATACTTTCAGAAAGAATAAAGAACCGATCCATCTAGAGGAAGTTACGGAAGTGAAAGATATGTTTCCGACCTATCTGATATTAGGAATGATCACATTGCTTATTTTTGCTTCATTTATCGAAAACCGTCCGGCTGTCACCAACGGGTTTATCTGTATGCTGCTGATGGGTATCGGCTTATTACGAAAATATTTGCGTGAACAGGATTTTACCGGCATTACCGGGGTTCTGCTTCAAATCGACGGAGAAACCCTGGGATTGCTCACCGGATTGTTTGTGGTAATTGGAGGAATCAGTGCTGTCGGTGTTATTTCGGACATTAGTAAAGCCTTCGTGTTTCTGGCAAAGGACAATGTCTTTGTTATTTATACTTTGCTGGTATGGGGGTCGGTATTCTTCTCAGCCTTTATCGATAACATTCCTTATGTGGCAACGATGTTGCCGGTCGTAGCCTCGATTGCTGCACTGATGAACATCGATCCGACGCTGCTGTATTTTGGTCTTTTGACCGGAGCCACTTTGGGCGGTAATCTTACGCCGATCGGAGCATCGGCCAATATCACGGCCATCGGGATCTTACGGAAAGCCGGATATGAACCTAAGACCTCAGAATTTATGAAAATCGGCGTACCGTTCACACTGATTGCGGTCACGACCGGATATCTCGTCATTTACTTTTTATTCAGATAAAAGCGACCTTGCGGTCGCATTTTTTATAATGATTCGATTTGAGCCAAGAACTGCTCAATGGGCTGATTGCCGACTAATTCCAACGTATCATTGATCACGATTTTCGGAACACCGGACACATTGAACTTGTTGGACAGGTCAGAGAATGTCTGAGCTTCAATCATTTCACCTACGATGTTCTTATTCATCATCGCCAGAACATGCGCTTTCTGCACAGCGCCCGGACAATGCGGGCAGCTCAAGGTAACAAAGACCTTAATGTTGACCGGTTTGTCGATTTTTGCGACTCTTTGGGCAAAATCTGCCGGAATATCCTGTCGGACTCCGGACATTTCCAGCAAAGCCGGAATAAATGAATTAATTTCATGACCGGCCGGAATACCGTTGAACTTGACTCCCTGATACTCGCCGTTACGGTCAAGCAAGACGAAACTCGGCGTCATTTCGATGTTATATTTCTTCGCTTCCTCTATATCTTTATTTAAATCGAGTTTTCTTAAGTGGATTTTATCGCTCAACTCTTCGATTTCTTCCAACAAGCCCATGGTTTCGGCACAGGAGTAACATTCACCTTCTTCGGTAAATAATACCATCGTGACATCATCCTTCATTTCGGAAAATACTTGGCGTAACTGATCTTGAATTTCTTTGTTTAGCATTTTTTGCATATTGGTTTCCTCCCTTTAGAAATTTTGATTGATATACTCATTGGCGCTTAGAGCTGCTTTGGCTCCATCGGCGACCGCAATGACGATTTGTTTATAAGCGATTTGGGTGACATCCCCAGCCGCAAACACTCCGGGCAGGCTGGTCATATTCTTCTCATCGACGATGATTTCACCTTTTTCATTGAGTGAGACGATATCCTTAACCAGAGTGTTGGCTGGCAGATTGCCGATTTCAATGAAAATACCGTCAGCTTCGATGATTCGTTCGGCGAGGGTTTGCTTATCCAGTACCCGGATGCCGGTCATACGCTGATCACCGACGATCTCAAGGATTTGCGTCTGAAGAAAGACAGAGATATTTTTCTGACTCAGCATCGCATCAATCAGGATCTGATCGGCACGCAGCTGACTGCGATGCACTAAGGTCACCTGATTGGCAAACTTCGCAACATCGATTGCGGCTTCCACGGCCGAGTTTCCGCCTCCGGCGATGATAACGTTCTTTCCTTTAAACAGCGGAGCGTCACAAATCGCACAATATGCCACCCCGCGATTGGCGTACTCGTTTTCCCCGGGGATATCCAGTTTTCGGGGTGAAGAGCCGGTTGCGATGATCAACGTTTTGCTTTTGAAAATGCGACCATCGGATAGCCGGGTTTCAAATGTTGATCCGGCTTTTGTCAGTGAGCTGACCTCGACCTCATCAAGGATGCCGACATCAAGCTCTTTGAGATGTTCGAGATACTTCTCACTCAACGCTTCACCGCTGACCTGTGAGATTCCCAGATAATTGTCAACCGAAGAGGTATTCAGCAACTGACCGCCGATCCGCTTGGTGATGACGCCGGTCGATAAACCTTTACGTTTGGCATACAACGCTGCATTCAATCCGGCCGGTCCGCCGCCGATCACCAACGTGTCATAGGTTTCACCGTGATCCAGTTTTATGGCTTTGCTGGTTTCATTGAAAGAAAAATTAAAGTTGAAACTCATGAGCAGCCCTCCTTTCAAACATCAGTATAAAGGGACACTACTTGAATTTCAACGGGTTTGCTCTGATTTTTTTATGATTTTTGAAATGAGTGATTCGCTGAGACCGTCGAAGAGACTGCCGATCTGTTTCATCGAGCAGTTGGTCTCACGGTGCAACCGAACAATACACGCATTTCGTAGTGATTTGTCTTTTCTTAAATCATCAATGCAACAGTCATTTTTTAATAACCACTCATTGAGTAAACGGGTAGCTTCTTCGGTATCAGAAGGTTTTTTCCGGTCGGTGATCTCTATGGGGGTCTGATCGATATTCACCAGCCAATCGAGTGTGTCAGCAACCCTTTGATCATAGAAACAGTAACTGTTAAAGGTTGAGTCTGAGGGGCGGTTAATCAATCGGACAGTCGCAGCCACTTCCTCTTTACTGGACAGCGGTGTGCTTTTGAAACGTTGAGTAAAGAGTTTGCCTTCTGCCTTTCGATACAAGGCATAAGCAATTGATATCGATGAAACGATATTGGATATATTTTTTTCTTTTACATCCAGAATGAGTTTGAATCCGTAATCGGATAGCAGACAGAATGCATAACAATGAAACCCATATTTCTTCTGGGTGTTTTGGATGATGTCAATCATGACCTTGCGGTCAGTGTCATCCCGAAACAACTGAATTTTTGAATGTTGCTCGATTGAGTAAACCGACGTATTCTGATACTTTCTTGCGATCCGTGCCATATCATCACCCAAAAGAAATATAACATAGGCTGAATATTACTTCAAGTAATGTCCCCATAAAAAGGAACCGGCTGACCGGTTCTATTTTCCTTTTAAGAGTGTATTGAATATCCCTCGGGCAATCTCTCGTCCGACGGAACTGCTCATCGTTCCCATAAACGACTTGGCCATTTTGGTCACTTCATTTTGGGTCGTGCGGGTGGTGGTTCTTCTTGACTTTTCGAGCTGAGCTTTCTCTTTTTCCAAACGGACACGTTCCCGTTCAAGAGCAATCTCTTCTTTTTTCTGCCTGATTTCATCGGCCGCCTGCTTCTCGACAGTTTCCTTTTTGATCATTTGCGCCCGCAACATTTCATAGGCAGATTCCTTGTCGACGATCTGATGATACTTATAGTAGAACGGGGAGTTTTGGATAAGATCATTGCGCTTGATCGGATCGATGACCCCAAAGCGGCTGTGCGGAGGAGCAATCAATGCACGCTCTACCATGCTTGGCCGACCCTCTTCATCCAACATCGACACCAAAGCTTCTCCGGTTTTTAAATCGGTCATTGCATTAGGAATATCGATGGCCGGGTTTTGACGGAAAGTTTGGGACATGGCAACGATTGCTTTTTGCTCTTTGGGCGTATAAGCCCGAATGGCATGCTGGATCCGATTGCCCAACTGACCCAATACTTTTTCCGGAATGTCGATGGGGTTTTGAGTTACAAAATACACGCCGACACCTTTGGAGCGGATCAGACGGACGACCAGTTCGATCTTATCCATCAGTACTTTCGGGGCATTGTCGAAAAGTAAATGTGCTTCATCAAAGAAGAAAACCAGCTTCGGTTTATCCAGGTCACCGACTTCAGGAAGCTGCTCGAACAGTTCGGCCAACAGCCATAACAAGAACGTAGAATACAGCGCAGGGGACATCATGAGCTTCTCGCAGGCCAAAACATTGATATATCCCTTATCATAACTGTCAACCTTCATCAGATCCTTGATTTCCAAGGCCGGCTCAGCGAAAAAGTGATCACCGCCCTGATCCTGTAAGGTCAGCAGTGCCCGCTGAATCGCACCGATCGAGGTTTTTGAGATATTCCCGTATTCCGTAGTGAACTTATCGGCATTGTCTCCGACAAACTGAAGCATGCTTCGCAAATCTTTCAAGTCGATCAGAAGTAGCTCCTGATCATCTGCGATCCGAAACGTGACATTCAGCACACCGGCTTGAACATCATTTAATCCCAAAATCCGTGATAAAAGCAACGGTCCCATTTCGGAGATGGTCGTGCGCATCGGATGACCGAGTTCACCGAAAATATCCCATAACCGAACCGGAAAAGATTGAAATGTAAAATCAGACAATCCTAAGAAATCCAGGCGTTCCTGAAGTTTTGGGTTTATCTCTCCCGGTTGGGCAACCGAAGCCAAGTCCCCTTTGACATCTGCGAGAAATACCGGAACACCGATGGCACTGAAATGCTCAGCCAAAACCTTTAATGAGATGGTTTTGCCGGTTCCGGTCGCACCGGCAATCATACCGTGGCGGTTGGCCATTTTCGATAGCAAAAACACCTCTTTGTCACCTTTGCCGACAAACATTTTCGTTGTTTGATTCATTTCTGAACTCCTTTATCGTATACTGATATTATAAATCGTCGTGCGTCTGCTTACAATCCAATCGATGAAAAGACAGCAATTTCTGTCAAGAAAATCTTCCATATATGTTTTATAGTGTTAATGAGGAACGCCCATGTCAAAAAATCACCTGAAAGAGCAGATCACAAGTATCCTTATGACTGAATCGGATGACATCACACTGGATGATCTGGCCCGTAAGCTGTCCTATTCCAAATGGCATCTTTTAAGGATGTTTAAGAAACAGACGGGTCAGACGCTGATGAGCTTCGTGAAGCGGATGCGGCTGCAAATGGCTGCCGATCGGATATCCGATGAAAAAATCATGAATGTTGCCCTGGATGCCTTGTTTCGTTCCCACGAAGGATTCAGCCGGGCTTTTTTTCGGATGTTCGATGTTACCCCTCAGCAATACAAACAAAACATGCGCAGGGATCCTCAGTTTGTAGCAAAGATGATGAGAGATGCGAGCAAGCGCATCGCTGAAGGAGGAATACTCATGAAAGAAACACAGATTCCCGTATTTGTACAGGTCATATCCAAACCGGAGCGGAAACTGATCTGTAAAAAAGGGAGAAAAGCCGAAGATTATTTTACCTATTGTGAAGAAGTGGGATGTGATGTCTGGGATACCTTGTTAACCATCGAAGGAGCTCTTTCCGAACCGATGGGTCTCTGGTTGCCACAGAACATGATCGAAGATCAGACATCAGAATACATTCAGGGGGTTGAAGTGCCGATGAACTTTGATAAAGCTATCCCGGAAGGATTTTCGGTGATGACAATGCCTGCCTGTGAGGTAATGGTGTTTCAAGGTCCGCCATACCAAGATGATGATTACGGCGATGCTATCGGTCAGCTTTGGCACATAATGGAACACTATGATCCTCAACGGGTCGGATACCGATGGGCCGATGAAATGGGCGGTCGATTTCAATATGAACCACGCGGTGAACGCGGATATATTGAGGGATGGACGGTTAAAAGAGTCGAATTTACAGAAAGTTAATGCAATCGACCCGAATTTCTGTTATAAATATTTCGGGAGTGATGTATGATGGAGTTTCTTACGATGTTAAAGAAGCCGCTGCCAAATCGATTACGGGTAACGCTTCTTTTCTATTTTCCGCTTATTTGCTTTTTGGGTGTTTTCATCGCAAATGATCCGCAGGTGTTGGATAATTTTGTAAAAATTCAGCTGTCACCGGCGATTTTACTGACGGATTATTTGGAAGTCGGCGGTGTTGGGGCGACGCTGCTGAATGTCGGGCTGATTGCCTTAATGAACATTCTGCTGTTTCATTACTTAAAACTGCCCTATACCGGATTGATGTTCGCGGCATTCTTTACGATTTTCGGATTTTCCTTTTTAGGTATGACGTTAGTCAACCTGATTCCGATTTATCTGGGTGGGTTGGTCTACAGTCGGTTCGCCAAAATAAAGTTCAGATCGATCATCATGCTCAGTGTTTTTGCCGGGACCTTAGGGCCGGTCGTCAGCCATCTGATTTTCGGTTACGGATTTTCCGGTGCCTGGGCTTGGTTTCTGGGAATCTCCATCGGGATCCTGATGGGATTTTTCGTTATTCCGATCGCACGTCATCTGTTGAAATTTCATGACGGCTATAATCTGTATAACATCGGGTTTGCTGCGGGAATCATGGGCATAATTTTTGTATCGGTAATGAAAAGCTTGGGTTATCCGACCGTAAGGGTCGCTTTGCTTTATCAGGTTCATGATTCTGTTATACTAACATTAATGATCATGTCCTGTTTATATCTGATTACTGTCGGATTCTTTGCCGAAGCAGAACTGATCAAAAAATGGAAACTGATTTTACCGATCAGCGGGCGGGCAATCTCCGACTTTACCGAACCTGCCGGATTTGGGGCAACATTATTTAACATGGGTATTGTCGGTCTGATGAGTACGGTGCTGGTGCTGATCTTGGGAGGTGTTGTCAACGGTTTCATGTTGGCCGGCATTTACACCATCATCGGTTTTGGTGCTTTCGGGAAGCATCCGAAAAACATTTGGCCGATTTTTGCAGGATCGATTTTATCCAGTATGGTTCTGGGATTGCCTTTATCCGCAACAACGACACTGGGATCGATTTTATTTGCGACTACTTTGGTGCCGATTGCCGGAGCCTATGGTCCTTTCTGGGGCATCGTTGCCGGTTTCATGCATGTCTTTGTCGTCAGACAGGTGGGGGATTTTCATGGCGGATTAAACTTATATAACAATGGATTTGCCGGCGGATTGGTGGCCGGGGTATTGATCATTATAATTCAGACATTAAAAGGGGGAGAAAAATGAGAACGCATATCAAACGTATTACCAGCATCGTCGATGAAATCATGACTTATCTTCTTCTGGAAAACTTTTCAAAACTTTCGGTTTCCGTTGAACCTAAGGGTAAATCAACGAAACTGCATTTCATCAGTGAAAATGACTCAATGACACAGAAGCAGTTGGACGAAATCTTAGCGACGCTTAACCAGCCGCGTCAGATTGAGTTGGAAACATATTATTGGACACTGGTCGGTGAAAGCGGCGTCGATATGTCGCTCAACGTAGTCGGACGCATGATCGATTCGGCTCATGGGTATCTGGAAAACGGTTCGATCGTCCTGATATTGCACAGGGAAGAAGTCGAATGATTTTTGAAAAGCAACGGGTGATTATCTTGGGGGTCAGGGATACATCGAATGAACATTTTAATCGGGCGATGGAAGAACTGGTCAATTTGGCCGGAGCTTGCGATATGGATGTGGTGGCTTCTTTTCAACAGACGAGTCCTTCATCAACAGCAGCTTACATTGGAGCCGGGAAAATCGATGAAGTGAAAAACTTCTGTCAGGATAATGATGTGAACACCGTAGTCACGCTTCACGAATTATCACCTTCACAGTTGCGTAATTTGGATGAAGCACTGGATTTGGCGGTGTTGGACAGAACGGCTCTGATATTGGAAATATTTGCCCGTCGGGCAAAGAGCAAAGAAGCAAAACTTCAGGTCGAAGTGGCTCAGCTTCAATATCAACTGCCGCGCATGATCGGCAGTTACACAGCATACAGCCGTCAAGCCGGCTCGTTAGGTTCGGTGCAGAGCCGTGGTATCGGTGAAACCAAGCTGGAACTCGACCGGCGTCGTCTCGAACGACGGATTTTTGAGTTAAATCAGGATTTGCAGCTGGTGGGACAGCAACGTCAGGTGCAGCGTCGCAAACGTAAGAAACAGGGGCTGTTCAATGTTGCTTTGGTCGGTTATACCAATGCAGGAAAAAGTACACTGATGAATCGGTTCTTATCCGTCAGTCAAAATAAAACCGCCGAAAAAGAAGTGTTCGTCAAGGATCAGTTGTTCGCAACCTTGGAGACCTCCGTTCGTAACATCCATATTCCTCCCTATCCGCCCTTTATCCTGTCAGATACTGTGGGATTTGTCAGCGATTTGCCGCATCCGTTGATCAAAGCATTCCGCTCAACGCTTGAAGAAGCAATCGAAGCCGATCTTTTGCTGCATGTCGTTGACTTCTCTGATCCGGATCATCCGGTGC
The DNA here is from genome assembly GCA_002348095.1 of Erysipelotrichaceae bacterium UBA2227. Taxonomy (GTDB): domain Bacteria; phylum Bacillota_I; class Bacilli_A; order Erysipelotrichales; family Erysipelotrichaceae; genus UBA2227. The sequence continues at coordinate 76,890 of DDYT01000062.1, forward strand.
ATATCGATACAACCCGAAAAACTTTGCATGAAATCGGGGCAGGTTCCATCCCTGAAATATTGGTGTTGAATAAAAGTGATAGGATTTCCTTAAACTTTACAGCCGATGGCCAAGACAGTATCCGCATATCGGCCCTTACCGGGGCAGGTATCGATGGACTGATCCGACGGATGTTTGATTATCGGTTTAGTGGTGAAGTACTGGATGTTCTGCTTCCCTATGATCGGATGGATTTGCTGTTTCTTGTGCAACAGGAATGCATGACATTATCGAGCTTCGAAGAGGATATGGGGTATCGAATGTCGGTCAAAGGACCTCAGCACATCTTGACGCGCTTAAAGGAAGTTTAGTTTAAATAATGCCTGAAACGATGAAACAGGAGTTCTGATTTCAACCGAATGATTTCATAAAAAAGTGATATCCATGGACATCACTTTTTTCGGTTAACGGTTGCCGCGCCGGCCAAAACCGTTGTTGCCTTCACTTCGGCTGGTGCGGATCCTCATGCCGCCCAGTGCCTGATTAGTACCATCACCGGTGCATTCTGATTGGCGGGTTTCAAACTGAGCTTTTAGGGCATCGGCCTGTTCTTGTGTCAATACACCATCCGCAACTTTTTGATCTAGGATTGCTTGGCGTCTTTGAGTCATGAAGGACTTAATATCATCCAGTTTATCAGCATCCAGTGCCAACTGACCCAAATGGAAACCATTTCCGCGCAAGTCAGCGATTTCTTCCGGAGTCTTTCCGGTCAGTTTACCGATAAAATCCCAGGCATCGTCATTGCCGGCGGCCATCGCACCAATCAATGTCAGTGAGAGCCCGACCAGAACAAGCAATACAGTAAGCGTTTTTTTCATAAAATCATCTCCTTATCTCAGATTTTCTGATTAACCCTAGTATATAATGGAGTTATGACGAAACTATGACGATTTCAAGGTGTTTTTGTGAAAAAACAGTGGATTTAGTCACAAGAATGTCATAATTCACTGATAAACTTGTTTCGAGGTGATGATTTTGAAGAAGGTCCTTATTGTTGATGACAATTCGTCCATCGTGGTCATCCTTTCAGACTACATAAAAAAGGAATCAATGCTTGTACAAAGTGCCTCGGATGGGGAAGAAGCGTTGCGCCTTTTCGACCAATGGCAACCGGATATAATCCTCCTTGATGTCATGATGCCTAAGATGGATGGTTTTACTGTGTGCAAAGAGATTCGGAAAAAATCGATGATACCGATCATCATGATTACCGCGCGCAGTGAGGATTTCGACAAAATCATGGGACTGGACATTGGTGCGGACGACTATATCGTTAAACCGTTTTCACCCAAGGAAATCATTGCCCGCATCAATGCCATTTTTCGAAGGGTCGATGGCACATCCGGATCTAAAAAAAGTATTCGGATTCATTCATTAATCATTGATGAATCATCGTTTCACGTAAGTATTGATGAGACTGTCATAAATCTTACTAAAAAAGAGTTCGACGTATTGGTAACACTTGCATCTCATCCAAATCAGGTGTTTACGCGAGAACATCTACTTCAAAAATGTTGGGGGTATGATTATGTCGGCGATGATCGCACGGTCGATGCTCATATGAAGCGTTTACGAGCCAAATGTGATAACGTAAAACATCCCGAGTGGCAAATCACGACGATTTGGGGTGTCGGATATAAATTGGAGGTCCTCCATGAAAAGTAAGATCTCAAGAAAATTAATCTTGTACTTCGGAACTACGCTGATGGTATTTACACTGGTAATCAGTGTGGTGTTTCTTTTGGTTTTTCGTTATTACGTGATTTCCGAAAACGAAACAAAGTTACGTGAAAAGGCCGTTACAATAGCATCCACGATTTCACAATCGGTTGATCTTGTGCGTCCATCGGGTGGAATGGGAATGTTGCTTCGGATTTTGTATGGCAACAGTAATGAAGATGTGTGGGTCGTTGATAGAAACACCAATATTATTACACGGGGGATGGGGCAGCACCAGTCGATAACTTACACGCAACTACCCAAAAGTGCGCAGGAAGTCATTGAAAATGTATTGGGCGGGCAGACTCAGTTTTCCAAAGATTTTTCGGCATTTCTTGACGGAACTTCGCTTACAGTAGCTACGCCGCTTTTTGACAGCAATAATGATATTATCGGTGCTGTTCTAGTTCATACGCAGATTACCGGTCTGAGTTCCGGTGTTCAGGCAGCATCTTGGATTATGGGAGTAAGCTTACTTTTTGCGTTAGGGATTGCCATAGTCATGGGTATGTTATTCTCGATTTCTTTTAGTAAACCGCTCAATCAAATGGCAGAAATGACAAGTAAACTGAGTGAAGGGCGACTCGATGTCAGAAATGATATAAATCAAAATGATGAAGTTGGTCAGCTTGCGGAAAACTTAAATATGATGGCTGACAAACTGCAAGCAAGCGAACTTCAACGAGAACAGCTCAATCAGATCCGCAAGGATTTTATGGCTACTGTTTCACATGAGTTAAAGACACCTTTGACTGTGTTGCAAGGCTCATTGGAAGCCTTAATGGAAGACATCGCAAAAGATCCTCAACAGATTCAGAAATATTATCATCAGATGCATGATGAAACCTTGGCACTCAGCCGATTGACCAATGATTTACTTGAACTGACACGCCTGTCGAGTACCGACTTCAAAATTGAAAAACAGCGAGTTCTACTGAGCAATCCTTTGAATTCTGCCATTGAAGCTGCAAAAATCAAAGGCAAAGATAAAGAAATCGCCTGGACAGTTCACAAGAGTGAGTCGATTGAGATCATGGCAGATGAGGGAAGGGTCAGGCAGATGATCTTGATCATTCTTGATAATGCAATAAAGTTTTCACCAATCAAAGGCCAAATTACCGTGACCGTCGATGGTGATACGCTTCGTATCTGTGACCAGGGAAGTGGAGTTTCACCAGAAGATTTGCCATTTATCTTTGACCGTTTCTATCGTAACAAAGATGCTTCTCACCTTGGCAGCGGATTGGGTTTGGCAATTGCCGATCAGATTGCTAAACGACACGATATCCATATTGAGGTAACCAGTCAACCCCATGTTAATACTTGTTTCGCTTTGACATTCAACCCAATCTACTAAAAACCCATCACTCGGATGGGTTTTCCATAATCTCTTTAAAGGTGGCTAAGGCATTGGATAGTGCCAGTCCATCCGTAATCCGCTCATCGATCACAACGGTCGCCCGAATCGTGTTGGTTTCCTCGTTCAGTTTCCCCAAAACGCACAACATCGAAATCGTCCCCCAATTATACAGATGATGATAAGGGGCATTCAGCTTAATGCTTCCCAGATTGGCAATCATGGCCGTGGCATGCAAAGGATCATCTTCCGTGATGAATTTAGGGAGCATATTATGATTGTTTAAAAACCGTGCCAGACGCATGATGATCCTCAGCAAGAAATGAGGCAAATGTCCAAGTAACTCAAAAAACTTGTCACTTTCTACTTTCTCATCCCGTTTGGCCTTGATCACACTGCGAACGATTTTCTGATTAAACTGATCGAATGTCAGTCCGGGTTCAAATACCCACTTGACAACGACCGAACGGCCTTCCTCAGTCAGTTTTTGCTTGACCACAGTAGAAAATGCGATGTGGTTGCGCTGATAAAGCCGATTATGAAGCACGAAACGATTGATGACCGGATGTGCAATCGTCGTTCTGTAAATCGAATACAGAAAGTACGACAGCATTGTCGTATTTTTCTTTTCTAAAAAGGGTAAGATCCGGGTGGCATCAATATCCATATACATGTAAACCGAAGAACCGATCCGATCATCTAAAAAGTGAGCCTCAAGTTTCTGATAGGGTGTCAGCTTGATCTCATCCGCATCCCAACGTTTAAAAATAGCCATAATGATCTCCTTATATGTATTATTATAAAGCGAGGTTTTCTCACATACAAGACTATCCAAATAGTCTTCTTTGCGTTTGAGCCGACTATCTGATACAGTGTAAGCGGAGGGAACCTATGACCACATGCCAGACCTGTTCAAACAGCCATCCCAAAGGTACGACATGCATGAGGCGCGTGCCGATTTTTACACCGTTGTCCAGTGACGAAATGAGTGAAGTTCAACGGCTGATCGTACAGCGCGAGTATAAAAAGGGTGAGTTTATCATACATCCGCTGAGAGTCATGCAATGTCTTTTCATCATCAATAAAGGCAAAGTCAAAGTACTTCGTCCCAACAGCGACGGTAA
>DDYT01000042.1 GCA_002348095.1 Erysipelotrichaceae bacterium UBA2227
GCCGATGACACTGGAAGATGTGTACGAACCGTATCTGATTCAAATCGGCTTTGTCAACCGTACGGCACGCGGTCGTGTCGTTACCTCAAAGGCTTATGAGCATCTTAAGATTTCTTACAATGAACCTTTGTTTGATTTGTAAAAAAGCAGGTAAGTTTGTGATAATGTCACAGACACCTGCTTTTTGTTTGTGTAGACTTAGTACGTCAGATGGAAAATGTTTCAAAACAGACGGTTGATTCCAACGGATTCATTCGGCCAGCTGACGGGTAAGCTCATCGAGCTTTTCAAAATCCGCGATCGTGATTTTCCCGCGACTCAGCCGGATGTATCCTTCGTTTTGCATATATTTCAGAATGCGGGATATGACTTCCCGAGCGCTGCCTAGCTCCTTTGCGATGGTATCGTGGGTCAGCAGTGCGGAAATACCGTCCTGCTGATTGGCGGAGTCGATGACAAAACGGGCAATACGGGCCGGCATCGGTGAGAAAGCGATTTGCTCCATGGTCCACATGACATCGGAGAATCGCTGAGTAAGCAAATCCAAAGTGTATTGACGGAAAATAGGATTGACCGGATTGATCAGTTCGATCGTCGCGGTCGGGATGATCAGAACCGTCGTGTCGCTCTGTGCGCTTAAGTGTATGTCAAACTGCATATTCTTCAAAAGACAGGCAGCGCTCATCACACAGACATCATAGTTATACAAGCGATAAAGAGTGACCTGTTTGCCGGAGGCAGACTGAATAAACGCTCTGAGCTGACCGCTGACGATAGCAATTAACCCGGAACATTCCTTACCGCCGTGTAAAATCGTCTCATCCTTCCGAAACCGCTTGATCAAAGCAGTGTTTCGGATCAGCTGATGATGCTCGAAACTGCAGTTGGCCGTTACGGGAAAATACGTAGAAATCAGGTTTTCTTGAGTTTTCATGCCATAAAACTCCTTTCAGAAAGAGGTTTATTATGTTCAATTTTCTTAAATCCAGCAGTCGTATGAATCAGTCCGAGGCTTTTCAAATGCTCAAAACAGATCCATCGATCCTTGTGATCGATGTCCGGACCCCGGAAGAATTCAAAGAAGGAAAAATCGCAAAAAGCATCAACATCCCCTTGGATCAGCTGGAATCGCTGATCGTGAAGAAAGTACCGGACAAGAACAAGAAACTGTTTGTCATTTGCTACAGCGGTTCGCGCAGCGCAGCTGCAATGCGGATATTGAAACACTTGGGATACACCAACATTTTTGATATCGGAGGTATTGCCTCTTGGTCTTATGGTATCACAAGATGAACACGAAAAGAAGTTTCATTCTGTTTCTGACCGTGATTTTACTGACTGCGGGTTGTGCAGCATCTCCGTACAAGAAAATCAGTGCAAAACAAGGCCGAGATCTGCTGAACAATGATTCAAACACCGTACTCCTTGATGTTCGCACAGAGGAGGAATTTCGTGAAATCCGCATTCCGAATGCAATTCTGATTCCGCTGGACACACTTCAAAACAATGTCGCAGATACATTGCCTGATAAAAATACGACCATTGTGATTTACTGTCGCAGCGGCAACCGCAGCAAGCAGGCGGCAGAAATTCTGATCGGAATGGGATATAAAAAAGTATACGATATGGGCGGCATTATTGACTGGCCGTATGAAACGGAGAAAAACCCATGAAAATATGCATTGTCGGAGGGGTTGCCGGTGGCGCAGGGGTGGCTGCGCGTTTGCGTCGGCACAGTGAAAATCATACGATCATCATGTTTGAAAAAGGCGAGCACATCTCCTATGCCAACTGCGGATTACCGTATTATATCGGAGATGTGATCACGGACGAAGAAGAACTCTACTTACAGACTCCGAAAAGTTTTTCGGAACGCTTCAATGTCGATGTTCGTGTTCTCAATGAGGTTTTACGTGTCGATACAGAAAATAAGACTTTAATGATCAAAGATGTTATAAGCGGTCAGCAATACTCCGAATCCTATGATGTACTGGTATTGTCGCCAGGAGCAAAACCTCTGGTATTTCCGCTGCCCGGTATTGACTTACCGCATATATTTACTTTAAGAAACGTACGGGACACCCTGACCATCAAAAACTATATCAAACAGAAACATGTTAAAAAAGCAGTGGTCATCGGTGGCGGTTACATCGGACTGGAAATGGCTGAAAACCTCCACAGGCTGAATATTGCTACGACGATCGTTGAAGCAGCTTCGCATGTCGTCAACACTCTGGATGACGATATGGCTGCAGTTTTGCACAATCACATCCGTGAGCAGGGGGTCAGCCTGTTTTTAAACAGCAAAGCGGTTGCCTTTGATGAACATCAGGTGATTCTGCACAACGGAGATAAAATATCAACGGACATGGTGATTTTAAGTATCGGAGTTTCTCCGGAAACCGCGTTTTTATCGGACAGCGGTGTCAGCCTCGGATCACGAAAAGAAATCCTCACGGATGCTCAAGGGAAAACCAATATCGAACATGTATATGCCTTGGGTGATGCGGCTGCTGTAAGACACGTCGTATCCAATGCATCGACGGTCATCCCGCTGGCTTCACCGGCAAATAAGCAAGCCCGGATCATAGCCGATGCCATCGTCGGTAAGTCTTCATCATACAAAGGATCGCAGGGTACGGCCATCGCAAAAGTGTTTGAGAAAGTCGTTGCGGTGACCGGAGAGAACGAGCGATCACTGATGATGCAGAACCGTCCGTTTCTGACTTCGCTCACCATAAGTTATCATCATGCATCGTATTATCCTGATGCAAAGCGCATGATCATTAAGATTTACTTCTCACCGGATCAGGGTACGCTGCTGGGTGCGCAGATCGTGGGTGAAGACGGGGTCGATAAGCGGATAGACACACTGGCAATCGCTATTCGATATGGCATGAAAGTCACGGACCTGCAGGATTTTGAACTGGCGTATGCACCGCCGTTTGGCTCTGCGAAAGATCCTGTCAATATGGCCGGATATGTTGCGGAAAATGTTCTGACAAACAAAACGCACCTGATATTTCCTGCACAGATGATGCATATCGACGCGAAAATCCTGGATGTCCGTGATGATGATGAAGTATGTGAGGGCATAATCGCAAATGCAATCCATATACCGCTGCCGCAATTACGTACTCGACTGTCCGAACTGGACAAATCCTCTGCTTATGTAATCTACTGTGCGGTAGGATTGCGCGGTTATCTGGCTGAACAGATCCTGCGTCACCATGGGTTTGAAAATATATATAATGCTGCCGGAGGGTATGTGTTTTATCAAGAATATCTGAGTTCACAAACAAACAGCTAGCGCACGGATTACCGTGCGCTGTTTTTCAATACATGGTCGGCCAGTGCACTGATCTGATCGAAATAGTAATCAGCTTCCGATTTGAAGAATTCTTGAATCTCCTTGCTTTCTATAGACCATTCGGCTGCTGCAAAGGGGATATCGAGTTGTTTTGACATGATGAGACCTAGTTTCATATCATCCACCATCAGACACTGAGACGGCTGAAGCCTGAATTTTGCCAAAATATGCTCTGCCGGACCGGTTTGCGGCTTTCGCATATGATCCGGCTGATCCCATCCGAAAACGGCATCCGGTTCAAATCCGAAATGATGCAAATAATCCCGCCGGATTTCTTTACTTTCCGAATGCGACACCACCGCAATAATTCCGTCATTCTGTTTGAATTGGCGGATCAGTTCATCCATTTGCGGATAAAGTGTCGGAATTTTCGACATCGTGTGCTTTTTCCAGATGGCATACTCAAGTTTCATCTCAGTATCATCAAATTCATAAATGTCCGTACACATCCGGACAAAACCCGGATCAAAGCAATAGGTCGTGTATTCGCTGTAGGTCGGTGGCGTCAGATGCGGACGTAAAACACTCATTGTCTCAAGAAATGCAGGATAATGAATCGTCTTGCTGCTCTGTACGACCGTGTCGTCGTGATCAAGGATCAAACATCGTATTTTCATATCAGACCTCATCGTTAACACAATTTTATCACAAATCTGAGAAAATAATTGTGCTATAATACAAACGGAGGTTGTTTATGAAAGTTTGTATGACGGCAGGTGGCAGCGGCGGACACATATTCCCGGCCATTGCATTGGCAGATGCATGTAAAGCGGCATCCATGGATGTCTTTTTTATCGGTAACAGAGAAAAGATGGAATCCATTGAAGTGCCCAAAGCCGGTTATCCGTTTTTTATGATTGCAAACAAAGAGTTTGCGGGCAGCATATGGGCGAAAGCCGGTGTTATGTTGGGACAGATAACTTCATTGTTCAAGGCATTGCTGATTCTTAAAAGAGAAAACCCGGATCTGGTGATCGGTTTTGGCGGATATGTAACTGTACCGGTCGTTTTAAGCGCAAAACTATTGCGGATACCCATATTGCTCCATGAGCAAAATGCTGTTGCAGGTAAAGCAAATGCTTTTCTTAGCCGTTTTGCCGACGGGATCGCCGTATGTTATCCAAATACTCAAATAGGCTCAAATCACCCCGATGTCCGGCTGATCGGAAATCCGCGGGCTTCGGTTGCAATGAAGCTTGTACCGGATAAAAACCTGATTCGGGAAATCGGCTTGCTCAGTGATAAAAAAACAGCACTGATCGTCATGGGGTCGTTGGGATCCGTCAGTGTCAATCAGATACTGAAACGGTTTGTCTCATTGGCAAAGGTCAGTGAGCATCAGTATATCATCGCTACCGGCAGAAAGCACTATGGTGCCTTTGTCGAAGGACTGACTCTTTCGGACAACGTCGCCGTGATCGATTTCGTTGATCAGGTAGGGCTTTTGTCGCAAATCGATTTGCTCATTGCCCGGGGAGGTGCGACTTCGGCTGCAGAAATGTTGGCGAAAGGAGTCGCTTCGATCATCATTCCGTCACCCTATGTTCCCAATGACCATCAGCGGCATAACGCCTTGGCTTTGGTCGAGGGAGGTGCCAGCCTGTGTATTGAGGAGAAAGATCTGACTGAACAGCGACTCTTTGAAGCAGCTGAGCAGCTATTGAAAAATGACGTATTGCGGCAACGTATGGCAATGTCCGCAAAAGCACTGGGATTTCCGGATGCTCTTGACAGAATGGTCGGGTGGGTACATGAATTTGACAGAAAATGAAATAATTACACAGCAGCTCGAATGTTTCGGTCAGGTTGAGACAGGAAAGCAACTGAAAGATATGACGACTTTTCGGATCGGCGGCAGCGTAAGCTTTGTCAGTTATCCAAGAAACATGTTTGCTTTATCCCGGTTGATTGACTTTTTAATTGAAAATGACGTGCCTTATAAAATCATCGGCAAAGGCTCAAATCTGATATGCAGCGATGATGCTTATTCGGGTGTGATCATCCGATTGGACCGTACTATGAACCATTGGTACTTAAACGATCAGAAACTTATTGCTGAAGCAGGTGCCTCGATCATCGCATTGAGCGTTTTTGCGGCAAAAAACGGTTTGTCCGGTCTGGAGTGGGCCAGCGGCATTCCGGCAACTGTCGGTGGCTGCGTGTTTAATAACGCCGGTGCATACAATTTTTCAATGAGCGATAGCGTATTACGTGTATTGATTCTTGATCAGGGTGAGTTTCGCTGGCTCAGTGCAGAACAGTGCGGATTCTCTTACCGTTCATCCGTTTTTCATTCAAATCCGCAATGGATTATCTTGGCCATAGAATTTGCACTGACCAAAAAAGATGAACAGGAAATATGGGCGGTCATGGATCAGCGGAAGCAGCGACGGATGGAAAGTCAGCCCTTGGACTTTCCCAGTGCCGGCAGTATCTTCAGAAATCCGTCCTCCGAAAGTGCATGGTCGCTGATTGAACAGTCAGGGCTGCGTGGGCTTTCCATCGGAGGTGCACAGGTTTCAGCCAAGCATTGCAATTTCATTATCAACGTCCAGGATGCCCGTGCCCAGGACGTCAGGGATCTTATCGATCTGGTCATCAGAAAAGTCGAAGAGAAAACCAAAGTCCGGTTACAGACGGAAGTGGAGATGTTTAATTGGAACCATACGAAGATACGGCATCAATCAAAGCGGTAACGCAGGCCATCAAAGAAAGAAAAGCCCGTCAGAGAAAACGGCTGATCGACATTTATGTCCGTCGGCTGATTTTTCTGATACTTTTCATTGCTATGGCTATCACGCTTGTGTGGCTGGACAGATCCGACATTTTTCGTGTCAGATCAGTCAGCGTTACCGGGAATCTGCACATAAGCGACCAGGAA
>DDYT01000047.1 GCA_002348095.1 Erysipelotrichaceae bacterium UBA2227
CTCACATCATTTACAACTGTACAAAATTACTTGGAAGTGATCTTGTCGGCAATGATGATCCCGTGGGCAGCCGCATGGGAGAGGGATCGGGTAAACCCGGCACCATCACCCAAAGCATATATGCCTTGACATTGATCCAACTCGAAATTCGTCGTTTTCGGCCGTGCCGAATAGTACTTGCATTCGATGCCGTACAGCAGGGTATCCGTATTGGCAGTACCCGGAGCAACTTTATCCAGGGCTTGAAGGGTTTCGACGATGTTGTCTAACTGCCGTTTCGGGATACAGAGACTGAGATCACCGGGTACGGCCCCTAAGGTCGGATAGGTCGTTGACTGGTTGAGCCTGCGTAAATCCGTCCGACGTCCCTGCATCAGATCACCAAAGCGCTGAACCAAGACGCTGCCGCCGCTGATCATGTTGGCTAAGCGGGCGATGTGTCGGGCATATTCGATCGGTTCATTGAACGGCGTCGTAAACTTAATGGTAGAAAGCAATGCAAAGTTGGAGTTGCCGGTTTTCTTGGCTTCGTCTTTAAACGCATGTCCGTTGACTGTCTGTACCCCGTGGGTATTCTCGATGACAACATGACCGCGCTCATTGAAACAGAACATCCGGGTAATATCCCCGTACTTTTTCGACCGGTACCAGATTTTCGGTTCATAAATCTTGGTTGAGAAGTGGGACCAGATATCATAAGGAAGTTCGACGCGGACGCCGATATCCACCTGGTTGTTTTCAAGAGGGATACCGTTTTTTACACACCATTTCGCAAAGAAATCACTGCCGGCCCGTCCGATCGCAAAGATGACATGGTCGGCGGTCAGGTTATATTTTTCCCCTTTGTGATCGACCATGACCGTTCGGGTATTTTTGTCGACATCGACGACCGTACTTTCCGTCCGGATATCCACCCGGTTTTGAAGGCTCTCGATCAGATTGGCCATGGTTTGATAATTGGCATCGGTGCCCAAATGTTTGACTTGAGCCAGATTCATGTGAAGGTCATACTGAAGACACAAGTGTTTGAGTTCGGTATCCGGCTGATACCGGTGGGCTGTCGCACCGAATTTCTGTAAGATTTCATCGGCATGTTCGATGTTGCTCATCACATCTTTGGCCGGCATAAAATCGGTCAGCCAACCGCCGTATTCGGTGGATATGATATATTTTCCGTCAGAGAATGCTCCGGCTCCGGCCATTCCTTCCATGATCGCACAGTGTCTGCAGTGAATGCAATGATCGACTTTTCCGGTGATGATCGGACATACCCGCCGCCCTAAAGGCAGCCCTTTTTCGAGCATGACGATATTGAGTGTCGGATCAGTTTCAATCAGCTGATAAGCACTCATCAATCCGCCGATTCCGCCGCCGATGATGATGACATCGATCTTCTTGTTCATAAGATCCCTCATTTCCTTCAGAATGATACCATAAATCAGATATTATGCAATGATTTTTCGTTATTTGATGACTAGTATGTTCTCTCGGTGATTAACGATGACCGGAGAGTTTTTTTGTATATACCCGGCAAGGATGTCGACCATATCGAGGTTGGTGTCAAGCACGGTTTCGCTGCGAGCGACCATATCAAAATCACCGCCGCCCACGGCCCGATAGTTATTCATGGCTACCGTAAATACGTCGTTATCTGATATTTCCGATCCTTGATAAGTGCAACGGATGAGCCGTTGTCCGCGTGGTCGGGAAATTTTCAGCGTGTACTCGATCCCATCGATCATATCATAATTAAAATGCTGGATTTTGGGGTAAACATATTCCGGGTTGACCGTGATCTCATCATTTTTTAACTCAAAATACTCAGCGCATTTCTCGATCATTTGCTTAAGGTCTTTACCGCTCATCTTTTTAACGACAAGGGTGTTGGGGTATACATAGGTCGATACCAAATCACGCATCGTGATCGAAATTTCAAAACCGGTCGCATGATTGAACAGGGCCGTGGCACTCAATTGCGCACCGGTCGTTTCCATCTGTGCCTGATTGATGAAACTGACCAGCGGATGTTTGTGAAGCCTTGCCAAAAAACCGTCAGTGATTTTTAAGGAATGATTATCTATGGTCCCCAGCGGCTGATCCAGCCAGACTTGCGCCTGCTTTTCCAAAAGAGAAACCAACGGCTCAATCTGACGGTCGATGGGATAGCTGCTCATCTCGTCGACAGTCACATCGATTTGTTCATCGATGACGATTTTTATAAACTGCGCAGCATTGGCTGCACATTGCGCAACGACCTTATTATGGATTTTTGTAACGAAAGAGCGATGCTGGTGTCCGGTAATCAATATATCAAAACCCTCCAACTCACACATCCGATAGCCGACATTTTCACCGGTTAGCGTTTCCGTCGGATGGCCATCAGCCAAATCACGTTCCACTCCGCCGTGATATAAGACCATGATTTTATCGCAATCCGTCCTTAGCCGCTCGATTTCTCTTTTAACGGTTTCGATGGGATCGGCGAATCTGAAGTTTGTCAGGTGCTCCGGTTTCTCCCAATGAGGGATATAGTCCGTAACGACTCCGATCACACCCAAACGCATTCCGTTGGCACAATGGATGATTTGACTATGACCCAAAGGGTTATTGATAAAAAAGACATTCGATGTCAGCAGCATGGCTTTGTTATCGCGGATATAACGTAACAAGGTCGCTTCACCATAATTAAAATCATGATTTCCCAGATTGATCATCGATACATCCAGATGATTGAAAACATAGGACAGTATATGGGTGTACGTGGGGTCCTGATTACTGACGGTCAAGATAGGCGAACCTTGAATGGCATCGCCGTTGTCCATCAGTAAAACCTGATCATATTGCTTTCTAAATATTTTGATCGCTTCACTGTATCGCGCAAGACCATATGAAACCTCGCTGTTGTCAGCGTAGTTTTTTGATAAGATTGCTCCGTGAACATCACTGGTTATACATAGACACGTTTTTTTCATACAATCACCAAGAACATTATATCAAATCTGACTTACTTTGTGATGTTTGAGTAAAATATTGAAGTTTCATCTCTGCATTGATTGAATGTCGATAACCAGGTATGTTAAAATCAAAAAGTAAATGAATATTTACAATGGGAGGAACAGATGAAGAAGATCTTAAAACTTATCTTTGTTGCGTTTTTAGTCTTCGCTGCCGCTGCTGCTTGCGCACCGAAGGAAACTGAAGACAAAACCATCGAGAATTTGATCGTTGTTTTTGTACCCAGCCGCGACCCGGGATTGATCCTGACGCAAACCGAACCTTTGAAGCAATTGCTGATTGATGCACTTGGAACCAGAGGTTATACCGTCAATCAAGTGACCATCGAAGTATCTACAGACTACAATGCCGCAGGCGAAGCGTTAGCCGCCGGTACTGCTCATGTAGGATTCTTGCCAGGTGGCACCTATGCTTTGTACAGTGAAGATAATGTCGAAGTTATCTTAGCTGCCACACGTGCAGGTTTGAACAAAGACTCTGTCAATGCCAAAGACTGGAATGACGGTAAAGAAACATTGGGTGATTCGGCATATCAGGTTACTTATTATCGTTCGCTGATTTATGCCGGACCGAGCGCAATCGGTCGTGCGTTGGCTGCAAAAGTCAATGCAGGAACAGCGCTGACCTGGGATGATGTCAACGGTGCAACGTGGTGTTATTCCAACAGTACGACTTCATCGGCCGGTTATGTGTATCCGACGATGTGGCTGTTGGACAACTTTGACAAAAAACTGACCGATCTGACCAAACCGGCAATCACCGGATCTTATTCCGTAATTGCCAATAACTTGGCTACCGGCTTATGTGACATCGGTGTCGGTTATGCGGACATCCGTCGCGATTACAAAGGCCAATGGACGACCGATTGGGGCCGTACCGCAGAAATCTGGGTTGAAACCGATGTTATCGGTGTTACTGAAGGTATCTTCAATGACACGATTTCGGTAAGTTTGGAAAACCCGGAAATGTCGGAAGGCTTTAAAAAGGCTCTTCAGGAAGCATTCATCGAAATCGCTAAGACAGCCGCCGGCGCTGAAGCTATCAAAATCTACAACCATGAAGGCTATAAAGTCGTCACGGATGCTGATTATGAAGGTGCTCGCAGAGCGCAAAAACTTGTTTCGGGCAACTGATTTCTGATTTTTAGAAGCGAGGCCTTGCCTCGCTTCTTTTTTTAACAGGAGGCATTATGATAAAATTTGAAGGTGTCGTAAAAACGTATCCGAACGGTGTTCAAGCGCTCAAAGGCGTCGATTTATCGATTGAACAAGGTGAGTTCGTATGTATCATCGGTTTATCCGGAGCGGGTAAATCCACGTTGTTGAGAAGTATAAATCAGATGCATCAGATCACCGGCGGAAAACTGACCGTAGACGGTGTGGATGTATCGACACTTAAAGGAAAAGAACTGCGCCGTTTCAGAAGGAATATCGGCATGGTTTTTCAGTCGTTTAATCTGGTCAAACGGACAACTGTCATTAAAAATGTACTGGCTGCCCGTGTTGCTGATATGCCGCTTTGGAAAAGTCTGTTGGGACTGTATGCAAAGCAGGATAAGATCATTGCTTTGGAGGCACTGGATCAGGTCGGGATTCTTGAAAAAGCATACAGCCGTGCCGATCAGCTTTCCGGCGGGCAGCAGCAGCGGGTCGCGTTGGCCCGTACCGTTGCCCAGCAGCCCAAAATCATCCTTGCCGATGAGCCGGTCGCCTCACTCGACCCGGTCACTTCACAGCAGGTGATGAATGATTTTGTGAAAATCAACAAGGCACTCAATATCACGGTCATTGCCAATATGCACCATGTCGATATTGCGTTAAAATATGCCAATCGGATCATCGGGGTCAAAGAGGGAAAGGTCGTATTTGACGGTCCTTCACTGAAAGTTACCAACGATATTTTAAAAGAAATTTACGGACGCGAGTTAAGTGACGATGAACTGATGGGTGCGTAACCATGGATAAAGTCAAGAAATTCTTTTTACCCAAACCCATCGTATTGAGCAACGGTAAAGTCGTACAGCCGGCCATGAGTCCGATGGTTTACGTCATACCGATTTTACTTGTGCTCTTTTTTTACAGTACATCACTGACCGGGTTTCGGGTGGACACCCTGATTACCCGCGGTTCGCGCTTCTTTGATATCCTTGTCCGGATGTTTCCGCCGAATTTCGGCTATTTCAATAAGGTTTGGACACCCATGATCGTCACGCTGGTCATGTCGATCGTCGGGACACTGGCCGGTGCGTCGTTATCGATTCCGGCTGCCTATCTTTCCAGTGAAAACATGGTCAAAAGTCCGGTCATCAAGTTTATCGTCCGTTCCATCATGAGTATCTTGCGTACGATCCCTTTGCTCGTATTGGTCATTCTGTTTCTCAATATGTTTGGGGCAGGGGCATTTACCGGCATGGTATCGTTGGGCGTGTTTACTTTTACGATCATGACGAAAATGTTTTATGAACTTATCGAAACATGCGATATGGGTCCCTTTGAGGCCATCGAGTCCAGTGGGGCCAGCCGTGTGCAGGCGTTTTGGACCGGCATCATGCCGCAGTTGTGGGGACAGTATATTTCCATACTGCTGTATAATTTTGAGATGAATATCCGTAATGCCGCCATCCTGGGGTATGTCGGAGCCGGAGGCATCGGTATTTTGCTTAATGACCGGTTGGGTTGGCGTGCTTATCCGGAAGTTGCCGTGATTTTGCTGGTCTTGCTGCTATCAGTCTATGCGATTGAAAGTCTGAGCCGCTATATTCGAAAGAGGTTGTTATAATGAGTACGAAACTTACAGTCAGTGAACAACTGAAACGGGAACCCAAGAATCTTGGGCTTAAAGCTCTGTTTGTTTTCGGTTTGATTTCGATCGGATTTTTGGCAGTCAACTATATCGGTTATAACGGTTTTACCGAGTTTGGTCTGACTGTCATGTGGAATATCTCAAGAAGCATCTTCACCCCCAATATGTCTTTATTGCTCGGTCAGGGCAAAAACGGCGTCATGTATTTGATCACCGAAACCGCCGCAATTGCCTTTTTGGGAACGATCATCGGAACGATCGTGTCGATTCCGATTGCATTCCTCAGTTCACGCAATGTCGTTCCGGGATGGATTGCCAATATCGGAGTCGCTTTTATCACGATCGTACGGACCTTTCCGGCCGTCGTGTACGGTCTGATGTTTATCCGTGTGACCGGACCGGGAGCATTTACCGGCGTGCTGACTTTGGCGATTGCCAGTATCGGGATGATTTCCAAACTGTTCATTGAAGTCATCGAAGATTTGGATCCGGGCATCATCGAAGCTTTGGATGCGGCAGGATGCAATGCGATTCAAAAAGTGCAGTATGGTATCGTTCCGCAGCTGATGGGTAACTTTGCTTCGATCGCGATTTACCGTTTTGAAATCAATGTTAAATATGCGACGATTTTAGGCATGGTCGGTGCCGGCGGTATCGGTGCTCCGCTTATCTTTGCTATTACGGCGTATCGCTGGGCAGATACCGGTGCACTGCTGATCGGTCTGATCATTTTTGTCTTGGCCGTTGAATACGGATCGGCCAAGATTCGCAAGAAACTGGCGACAGGAGAGTAACATGGGACAACATGTAGAAGCTAATGTGCATTTTGGCGAGGTTTTTGAAGGAGAAATGCTCTTAAAAGAGGGCAGTGTCAAAATCGGGATGAAACCGGATCAGGCGGGACCGTACAAACTGCTGTTGGGAGCACTGACCGGTTGTTATCATTCGACATTTCTGGATATTGCCATCAAGAAGCGTTTGACTTTTACCAGCGTGAAGTATCATCTTGAAGGTGAGAAGCGGGATGAAGTTCCGACCACACTGAAAGTATTGCATCTGGCCATCGAAGTTGAAAATGCCAGCAATCAGGCACAGATATTGCGTTGTTTTGAACTTGCGGCAAAATATTGCTCCATTTACACGACTTTATCGCAAGTGGCGCAAATCACATTCGCTGTGACCTTTATATAACGCCTACGGGCGTTTTTTTGATTTTGTTTCGGTATTTTCTGTTGTATGATATCTGTAGGTATTGAACTTTATAAAATAAAGTGTATAGTAATGTTGATTGAAAATTGGGTGAAAAGATGTCTAATCGTTTCTATATAGCAAAAAAACAGATTAAATTACGACCGGCGCAGCAAATTGCACTGAGTTTTCTGTTTGTGATTTTAGTTGGGACGTTCCTTCTGGCCTTACCGATAAGTACCAAAGTGTCCGGTGTACCCTTGTTGGATCACTTTTTCATAGCCACTTCGGCCGTATGCGTGACCGGTCTGACACCGTTGGTCACAGTCGATACGTATACGGTATTTGGACAGACCGTCATTATTTTGCTTATGCAGGTAGGCGGTTTGGGGTTGATGACCCTGATTGCCATTTTTCTGTTGGCCATCGGCGGGAAACTGGCGCATCGTGAGAAGATGGTCGTTGCGGAGGCCACCAACATTTCTTCGATGTCCGGTTTAGGCAGTTTTTTAGGGTTTATCATTGGATATACCTTATTTTTTGAACTGATCGGAATGCTGATTCTGTCATTGGTATTTGTACCGGAATTTGGGTTGGCAACCGGCTTGTTTAAAGCTTTATTTATCAGTGTTTCCGCATTTTGCAATGCGGGTTTTGATAACTTGGGAGCTTTGAGCCTTCAACCGTATGTCAGCAATGTGATCGTCAACCTGACTGTAAGTTCATTGATCATCATGGGCGGTTTGGGCTTCTCCGTATGGTTTGATCTGACCAAAAGCGCTAACTCAATTTTCAAACATCATCAGGCAGTCAAACGTGTGGTACAACACCTTCAGGTTCATGTAAAGCTCGTCTTCTTCATGACGATCGCACTTATCTTGGGTGGCTGGCTGTTCTTATTTGTTGTGGAGTTTTCTAACCCGGCATCCTTGGGTTCGCTTGGATTTTTTGATAAACTCATGGCTTCCTATTTTCAGTCTGTTACTTTGCGAACAGCCGGTTTTTCAACACTGAATATCGCCGCACTGTATCCGGCATCACAGTTACTGATGATGGCATTTATGTTTATCGGCGGTTCGCCCGGCGGTACGGCCGGTGGTATCAAGACCACAACCTTTGCATTGGTCGTGCTGATGGTCGTTACCGAGTTGCTCAATCGGGACAATATTACGCTGTATAAGCGAAATATCGGTCGGGATATCACCCGACGGGCCTTAACGGTCATGGTTCTGTCTTTCACCGTCGTTTTTACCGGGATGTTATTGCTGAGCATGACGGAAAAGGCAGATTTTCTGGTCATCGCATTTGAGGCATTCTCAGCGATCGGAACCGTGGGATTATCGATGGGGATCACACCGGATTTGACAAATCTGGGTAAAATTGTCATCATAGTACTGATGTTTGTCGGTCGGATCGGACCGATCGCTGTGGCCTTTTCGTTACGGACAGGTCGCATCGGTAAGAAATCTGTGGAAGTAGCGTATCCCGCAGGACAAGTCATTGTCGGATAGGAGATAAAGAAATGAAACAAAAACAATATGTCATCCTCGGCCTTGGAATCTTCGGATCAACGATTGCAAAGACATTAAGTGAATACAATTGTGAGGTCATTGCATTGGATAAAGATATCACCTGTGTCGATCGCGCCAGCGAGTTTGTTACACAGGCCGTTCTGGCGGATTTTACCGATATTGAGCAGCTTCGTGCAATCGGTGTCGGAGATTGTGATGTTGCTGTTGTCGCATCAGGCAGCCGCTTGGAAGAAAGCATCATGGCAATCATGAATTTGAAAGAGTTGGGAGTACCCTATATTTTGGCCAAAGCAAAAAATAAGACCTATATGCACATCCTGACCAAAATCGGGGCGGATAAAGTCGTCCGTCCTGAAAAAGAAATGGGTGAACGGGTTGCTAAAGGACTGCTCAGTCGAAATATCATCGATATGATCGACATTGATGATGAATACAGTGTGATTGAAATCGTTGCTCCGCAAAAGTGGGTCGGAAAATCCTTGCGGGCTCTTGAACTTCGCGTCAACTATGGCATCAACGTATTGGGCATAAGAAAACGTCCGCATGAGCATTTGTCGATTTCTCCGGCTGCGGATTACATGATCGAGGAAACCGATCAGCTGCTGGTCATCGCTGAAACGGAGATGTTTGAGAAATTTGAATACTTCGGAAAACTGTAGGAATGCTTGTGCGTTCCTTTTTTCTTCGCTATAATGGATGTGGTGATAAAATGTTTGTAAAAATGATTGGTGTGTCAATGAATCAAGGCTGTGACATCGAGGGAACTCAACTGGCGACAGCCTTTTTAAAGCAGCAGGGGTTTGTATTTGAAGATGAAATCGTTCCGCTGTCGGAACTTTCAAATCAAAACGGGGTCAAACACGGGGAACTGATTGCGGATGTGTGTGTCCGTTTGAAATCCAGTGTCAAAAAAGTGCTTTTAGCTCGCGATTTTCCCTTGATTATCGGTGGCGACCATGCCTTGGCTATGGGTTCGATCAGTGCGAATATGCGCCATGACAGGGCCATCCTGTGGATCGATGCTCACGGTGATGTAAACACACCGCAGACATCCGAGACAAAGCGGGCGCATGGAATGCCGCTGGCGGCACTGATGGGGTATGGCGATCCGCGATTTCTCAACATTATCGACCAACCTTATGTATCAGCAGATCAGATCATCATGTTCGGGATCCGCAGTCTCGATGATCCGGAAGTCGTATTTCTGAGGGAAAAAGGGATACGGTACATTACTGCTGAAGAAATCCGTGATCGCGGCGAGAAGGCGTGCATTGAAGAAGTCGTCCGTCATTGCAAACGTTATGCACACACACACATAAGCTTCGATCTGGACAGCATCGATCCGGCTTACTGTCCGGGCGTATCGACTCCGGTCGTGAGGGGATTGCATCCCTCGACGCCGCTGAATCTGATTTCGACACTGTTTAATACGGTCAGCATCCGCAGCATGGACATCGTAGAGTTCAACCCGTTACTCGATAACGGAGACAGTTTTACGATCGTCAAGGAAACATTAAAAATCGTCAGCCGCAAAGTCAATGAGTATAGTTATGCCTTAAACCTGGAACAGTAGAACAACACTGTTCTTTTCTTTTTCTTTCAAATCTGTTAGAATGGTTGCGCAAGGAGGTGCGCTATGAATAAAGCAGACAAAACGTTTATTGCCATCGTTGCTGTATTGTCCGTCTTGTTGTACGGTTCTTTGCAGTATGTCGTCAGGGCCACCACCTCCAATCAGAAGATCGCCGTCGTCAGTTACCGTGATAGAGAAGTTTTGCGTATCGATATGAGCAGAGACGATAAATATGTCGTCCAAGGAACCTTGGGAGAGGTATTTATCGAAGTTAAGGATAATCGGATCCGGGTGGAGAAGGAAACCTCACCCTTACATATCTGTTCGATTCAGGGATGGATCGAATATGCCAATGTACCGATCACCTGTCTGCCCAATCACGTCGTTATCGTCATCATCAATGCGGTCAATGAGCATGGTGAGGATACGACGGTGAAATGAACCGCAGAAACCGTGTGCGCCGAATGATGATTTTGACGATGTTGTTGGCAATGAGCATCGTCTTTCATATGTTAGAGCCATCACTACCGCTTCCGATTCCCGGAGTTAAACTCGGATTGGCCAATATATTGGGCCTGATCGCCTTATATATGTTTGGTTGGCGAGAAATGTTATCAATTAACTTCGGTCGGGTATTGATTGCATCCTTGTTGCGTGGTATTATTTTTGGGACGGGATTTTGGCTGTCGCTCAGCGGAGTCGCACTGAGCAGTCTGACAGTCATTCTATTAAAAAAACTGACGCCGTTGAGTGCGATCGGACTGAGCGTTGCCTCAGCAACCTTCCACAACGTCGGGCAGATCATTGCTATTATCATCATATGGTCATCGATCATGATGGTATACTGGCTGCCGGTCATGATTTGGATGAGCATCCCTACAGGAATACTGACAGGAGCGCTTGCCGTCGCTGTATTAAAGAGGATATCGAAAGGAGGGTCACCATGATCAAGTTGAGAATTGCAAAAGAAATGAATCGAAACTTCGCTTTTCATGGTGTGCTCAATAGCTAAACACCTTTTTGTTCGCGGAGTTCGTCGAGTCGGTGACTTGAATGATTTCGCGGGATATTTGCGTATAAAACCATTCGAGGCACCCGTGTGCCTTTTTTGTTTAGCAGTGTAGAAATGAGGGATATTATGGAACAGTTTATGTTTATCTGGCAAAAATTACAGAATAACCGTCTGAGAATGATGGCTATGTTTTTGTCTGTCATCTTTTATGTGACGCTGATGTTGCTATCACCGTTATTTTTCAGTTTCTTTGTCGATAACGTCATCGGCGACGGTGAAATCGTCCATCCGCTTGCCCGTATGTTTTCGGCGTGGCTTGGCGGGGTCGAAGTTTTGCGCAACAATCTCTGGATCGGCGGTGTCATCATCGTTTTGATCAGTGCATTATCCGGAATCGCCATGTATTGGCGCGGCCGGTTAAACGGGGAGATATCTGAAAATGTCACCCAGAAGATCCGTGATGAGGTTTACCGCCATTTACAACGCTTGCCGTATTCCTACCATGTCAATGCCAAAACCGGAGATTTGATCCAACGCTGTACCTCGGATGTCGATCAGATCCGCCGCTTTCTGGCATCACAGATCTCAGAATTGGTGTATGCCGTTGCTTTATCTCTGATTGCCGGCGTGATCCTCTTCAGCATCCATGCCCCGTTAGCCTGGCTGTCGATTGTCAGCCTTCCCATCATCTTTGCCTTTGCTTACATCTTTTTCATCAAGATGCAAAAAGCGTTTAAGGCGTCGGATGAATCAGAAGGCGAGATGTCTGCCGTGATTCAGGAAAACCTTTCCGGGACCCGGGTGGTCAAAGCTTTCAGCCGTGAAAGTTATGAGTTGGAGAAATTCGAAAAAAAGAACCGCACCTTCCGTGATCTGACATATCGACTGATCCATCTGTTGGGTATGTACTGGGGACTCTCGGATCTTATATGCCTTCTTCAGATATTATTGGTCGTCGTCAGCGGAATCACGATGGCAAAAGAAGGTTCGATTACGGTCGGTAATTATTTTGTCTTTGTCTCGTATGTCAGTATGATTTTATGGCCGGTGCGCAATGTCGGACGGATCTTGTCCGATATGGGAAAGGTCGGTGTTTCGATCGACCGTCTGAAGGAAATCCTCAATCACCCTCTCGAAGATATCGATGTGGGTCTGATGCCGGACATCAACGGATCGATCGTATTCGATCAGGTGTATTTTAAGTATGATGACGGAGAAACCGATGTCTTGAAAAACGTTTCGTTCTCCGTTAAAAAAGGGGAAACGATTGCGATCATGGGTCCGACCGGATCCGGAAAATCCTCCCTGGTCCATTTGCTGACCCGGCTTCACGATTATCGTGAAGGATCGATCACGATCGATGGGGTCGAATTAAGAGATATCAGGCGCAGTCATTTGCGCAAACATGTCGGAATCGTACTGCAGGAACCGTTTTTGTTCTCCAAAACGATTTCCGCAAATATTGCTTTGGCACTGCCGCAGGCACCGGAAGAAGAAATCGAACGTGCGGCAAAAATCGCCAGTGTCCATCAGGTCATCACGGAGTTTGACCGGGGCTATCAGACGATGGTCGGTGAAAAGGGCGTAACGCTTTCCGGCGGTCAGAAACAGCGGATCGCCATTGCCCGGACGATCATCAACAATTCGCCGATCTTGATTTTTGATGATTCGCTTTCAGCGGTAGATACCGAAACGGACATGCATATCCGTACGGCATTGCATGCGATCGCCAAAGACACGACGACGATCATTATTACGCATCGTATTTCCTCTGCTCAAAATGCCGATAACATCATCGTGCTCAATGAGGGAGAAATCGAGCAACAAGGAACCCATGCACAGCTGTTGGCGCAAGAAGGCTTGTATAAGCGGATTGCGGACATTCAGAGTGCCATGGTGATGGGAGGTGAAGAGGATGAGTGAACAATTTGAAGAACAAGAGTATAATACGGATTCGCTGGATACCAAGCTTTGGTCCAAGATACTGAAACTGCTGTGGATCCATAAGAAAGACTTGTTTGTTTTATACGGATTTATGATCATGCTGGCGTTTGTGGATATTTCTTTTCCGCTGCTTAACCGTCACGCGATCGACAATTTTGTCATCGGCAGTCCTCAGGACAACGAAGTGCTGATTTTTACTTTGGTGTATCTGGGATTTGTCGTATGGCAGGCATTTAATGTGTATTATTTTATCAAGCGGGCCGGAAAGATCGAAATGAACTTTGCGTATGACGTGCGCCAGCGTGCATTTACCAAACTGCAGGAACTGTCGTTTACCTATTACGATAAAACGCCGTTGGGTTGGATCATGGCTCGGATGACCAGTGATATCACCCGGCTGTCCGAAATCCTCTCCTGGGGACTGATGGATATGGTCTGGGGATTTTCCGTAATGATCGGAATCACGATCGTCATGCTGATCACCAACTGGCAGATGGCCTTGCTCATTCTGATGGTCATTCCGCCGCTATGGTATATCAGCGTTTATTTTCAGACGCGCATCTTAAAAACCTATCGGGAAGTCCGTAAGGTGAACTCTAAGATCACCGGCGCATTCTCCGAGGGGATCAGCGGTGCCAAAACGACAAAGACGATGGCCATCGAAGATCTTAATCTGGAAGAGTTCAAGTCGCTTACCGGGGATATGCGTCAGCGCTCGATCCGGGCAGCTGTGCTATCGGCACTGTTTATGCCCTTGGTCACCGGTTTAGGGGCTATCAGTACGGCCGGGATCCTGGTCGTCGGCGGTCATCAGGTGCTGTTGGGGGCCATTCAGTTTGGAACACTGATGCTCTTTACTCAGTATGCCGGGCAGTTTTTTGAGCCTTTAAGACAGATTGCCCGCTTACTGGCGGAATTGCAGATGGCACAGGCATCGGCGGAACGGGTCCTTTCACTGATTAACAGTGAAGCTGATATCGTCGATCATCCCCATGTCATCGAGAAGTATGGAACGATATTACATCCGAAGAAAGAAAACTATCCGACGATGGATGGGGAAGTCGAGTTCAGAAACGTGACCTTCCACTATAATCCGCAAGAACCGGTACTCACTGATTTCAATCTGAAAGTCAAAAAAGGTCAGACGGTGGCTCTGGTGGGTGAAACGGGTTCGGGGAAAAGTACGATCGTCAATCTGCTGTGCAGGTTCTATCAGCCGGTTGAAGGACAGATCCTGATCGATGGTGTGGATATTACCGAACGTTCGATCGGGTGGCTGCATTCCAATCTGGGATATGTCTTGCAGGCACCGCATCTTTTTTCCGGTACGGTCGCCGAGAATATTCGTTACGGACGGTTGGAAGCCACCGATCAGGAAGTTGAAGAAGCAGCCAAACTTGTCAATGCACACAACTTTATCATGAAACTGGAACAGGGATATGCTTCGGATGTCGGGGAAGGCGGAAACCGTCTTTCCACCGGCGAGAAGCAGCTGATTTCGTTTGCCCGGGCCGTACTGGCCGATCCGGCGATCTTTGTTTTGGATGAAGCCACTTCTTCCATCGACACAGAAACCGAGCAGATCATCCAGCATGCGATAGATACCTTATTGGTCGACCGTACAAGTTTTGTCATTGCCCATCGTCTTTCGACGATCGTCAGTGCCGATGTCATTCTGGTCATCAAAAAAGGTAAAATCGTTGAACAGGGAACTCACAGTGAGCTGTTAAGGCTCAAAGGGATTTACTACCGGCTGTATACCAATCAGTTCCAGGAAGATTTGCAAAATCAGTTATTGCAGTTAAAACCGGAGTAAAATCCGGTTTTTTTATGATATGATATCGTCAATGTGAGGAAACGTCTATGAAACTGAAAATCAACGATTTGATCCCTTATCAACAGCAGCTCGATGAGCGCATCTTTATCTTGCACCAAACCGACCGTCCGACGACCATGCAGTCACGTCTGCTCGCTTTGCTGGTTGAAGTCGGCGAATTTGCCAATGAGACCCGCTGCTTTAAATTTTGGAGCGTTCGCGGACCATCCGAAAAAGCCGTGTTAGCAGAGGAGTTTGGTGACGGATTGCATTTCTTCTTATCGCTGGGTATCGACTTGAATGATGATGGAGCGGATGTCGAGGCAATCACGGTTGACGGCAGCGGGACCGACCGGTTTCTAGCGCTCTATGATGCGATCACGGTATTTGGCCGAAATGCCAATCTGGATACGTACCGCGAGGCGTTCGGACTGTTTTTCGGATTGGCAAACAGTTTCGGCTTGTCAGATGAAGACATCCGGATGTATTATCTGAAAAAGAACGAAAAGAATCATGCCCGTCAGGATCAGAACTATTGATCCGTCGGGTTGCACTTGATGACGGTATTGCATATAATGGAAACATTGGAGGAAATTATGGAAGAAAAAACAATGGAAAAACTGATTGAAGGTTTGAATTTGGATCTGATGCGTGACTTTACGCAGGCAGACGGCATATCAGGCAATGAAAAAGAAGCATCCCGGGTCATGAAGCGGTGGACGGAGAATGTCGCCGATGAGGTCGTTTACGATAATCTGGGATCGATCGCTTTGACGAAAAAGGGAAGCGGTAACGGACCGAAAGTCATGTTGGCAGGTCATATCGATGAAATCGGATTTTTGGTCAAGAGCATCGATGACAACGGATTTATCCGTCTTCATCCGATCGGCGGATGGTGGGGCCATGTGCTGCCTTCGCACCCGGTAACGATCACGACCCGCAAAGGGGACAAGGTGACCGGTCTGATAGGCTCAAAGGCGCCGCACGGCATGCCGGCGGATGTGCGTAACAAAGTCATGGAAATCAAAGACCTCTTTGTCGATTTAGGGGTTAAGAATAAAGCTGAAGTCGAGTTGCTGGGCGTTGCTATCGGTGATATGGTCACACCCAAATCGGAGTTTATGGTCATGGGCAATCCGAATTTTCTCGCAGCCAAAGCCTGGGATGACCGTATCGGTGCAATCATTGCGACACAAGTGCTTCTAAACCTAAAAGATCGGACACATTCAGCGGATGTGATTGCTGTCGGAACTGTTCAGGAAGAAGTCGGTCTGCGCGGCGCTAAAACCGCGGCGTATCTGGTCAAGCCGGATGTGGCCGTTTCTTTGGATGTAACGATCGCAACGGATACTCCGGGCGATGACGGCCGAATCAAAATGGGCTTTGGCGTAACTATGGAACTGGCGGATTCTTCGCATCTGGGTCACCGCGGTCTGTTGGGACATTTGGAAGAAATGGCGAAAAAGCTGAATCTGCCGGTACAGTTTGAATTATTGGCTGCAGGCGGAACGGATTCCGGTGAAATCCATAAATCATTTGACGGGGTCATTGCAGTTACCCTGTCCATTCCGAGCCGTTATATTCATTCACATTATGCATTGATCCATCGCAAGGATGTTGCGGATACCATTACCTTGCTGACGGAGTTTGCAGCAACGCTCGACTGGGATACCGTCGAGAAGATCCGCGTTTTCAATCGTTGATCACAGGAACCTTCGGGTTCCTTTTTCATGCCAAACGACCCCTTTTCTGCTATAATAGGATGGATAAGTGGTGAAAATATGAGAAAAAGAGAAATTTTGTTAATTTTGGCGGTCGTAGCCCTCGATCAAATCACAAAGTTCGCAATTGAAGCGCGTTTATCGTTAGGTCAGTCCATCGAGCTGCTCAAAGGATTTTTTTCACTGACCTATGCCCGCAACACCGGGGCAGCCTGGAGCATTCTGAGCGGTCAGATGACATTTTTCTATATCATTTCAGCGGTAGCACTGGTCGTTATGGTGTATTTTCTGTTAAAAACAGATAAAAAGGAAAACCTGCAAAGAATCGCGCTTTCATTATTGATTGCCGGTACTTTGGGGAATTTTATTGACCGGCTGGCCTTTCAGTATGTCCGGGATTTTTTGGATTTCATCATCTTCGGATACGATTTCCCGATTTTCAATGTCGCGGATATCTCGTTAAATGCGGCCATCGGCCTGCTGATTTTAGAAGCTTTGCTTGAAGCAAGAGGTAAGTAATGGAACTGTTTGAATTCATCGTAACCCAAGAAGATTCGAAGACCCGGATCGATCAGTATCTGACGGCCCGGGTGCCGTATTCGCGTTCGCGGATTCAGCAGCTGATCGTGGAAGGTTACGTGCTGTTAAATGATGAGGAAACCAAAAGCAATGCGAAGGTCAAAGCCGGAGATGAAATCGTGGTGGATGTACCCGAAGCTGTAAGCATCGAGTTAAAGCCGGTCGACCTCAGCCTGGACATCGTGTATGAAGATTCCGATATCATCGTGATCAATAAACCCAAAGGGATGATCGTTCACCCGGGTGCCGGTACAGTTGAGCCCACACTTGTCGAAGGGCTGTTGTATCACTGTAAGGATCTTTCGGGGATCAACGGAGCGTTACGGCCGGGAATCGTGCACCGCATCGATAAAGATACCAGCGGACTGCTGGTTGCGGCGAAAAACGACCAGGCACATCAGGCTTTATCTGCACAGCTCTCAAGCAAGACGATGAAGCGCAGCTATCTTGGAATCGTTCATGGTGTCATCGAGCCCGATGTGGCGACAATCGACGCTCCGATCGGACGTGATACGCGTGACCGTCAGAAAATGATGGTGACCGATGTCAATGCCCGAAGTGCAATTACCCATTTCAGGGTATTGGAGCGATTCAAAGAATATACTTACGTGGAATTTGAACTTCAGACCGGGCGTACGCATCAGATCCGTGTGCACATGCAATATATCAAGCATCCGCTGGTTGGCGATCCGAAGTATTCATTACGCAATACCCCGGATACCCAAGGTCAGATGCTTCATGCTTACAAACTGGTGCTGATTCATCCGAAAACGCATCAAGAAATGACATTTACGTGTAAGGTTCCACTTATATTTGAAAATACATTGACCGATTTACGAAACAGAGGTGATTTATTTGAACGAAAAGAATGATGCGGTGTTGTTGCAGTTGGCTCATTATTTCGTGCTGAAACACGAATACCGGTTTGTGCCGACCCCGAAAACCAAAGATGAGATTTGGCTGCTTAATCCGAATCATCGGATGTATCCGGTGATCCGGTTGTCGACAGCTTCGGTCACTTCGACGTTTTTTGATAAAGAACGGATTTTAACGTTGTTTTCTTCCATCTTGGGGAAACTGGACGTTTCTTTAAAACTGCTGGACATTCATGCGGTGGATGAGCCGGTTATCGAGCCGGATGAGGATATCGTCGTTATTTCCGTCAGTCCGACGAAGGTCAGTACATCTGATCAGCCGATGGCCGAGTTTACGGATATCAATGAAGCTCTGATACGGATCGAAGACCCCAAAAAGGATTATAGCGAGATGATCAAAGAAATCAACGATGCCCATTTGCGCAGTCAGAAAAAGCGCAGGGGTTTTGATTTTCAGCAGCTGCCGATCGTTTCGATCGTCTTTGGTTCCTTGGCCTTTGCTAATTTTCTGCTGATTCAGATCTTGGGCAACATGACCGGACAGATCATTCCGGTATCGATACTGCTTGGTGCATTTTATAAAACGTTTATTGCAGCCGGATTTGAGATTTGGCGGTTTCTGACGGTTGGATTTGTTCATATCAATCTGTTCCATATACTGATCAATACGATGGCTTTGATGAACCTGGGGACCATTACCGAGAAAATCTACGGCAGGACACGTTTTACCGTGATCTTGCTGGTATCGATCATCGTCGGTAGCCTGTTTGTCTATGTCGGGGAAGGGAACAGCCTGACTGTCGGAATGTCGGGCGGTCTCTACGGTCTGATGGGGGCACTGCTGGTTTATACTTTTGAAACCGGATTGATCAAGCAGCCCAATGTCCGCTCCCAGTTTATCCGGATTCTGACTGTCAATGTCATCATCAGTCTGATGCCGGGCATATCGCTGATGGGTCACTTGGGCGGATTTGTCGGAGGCATCCTGTTGGGAGTCATTTTTACCCGTAATGACGCATGGGAAATGCTGCGCAAAAATACGATTGTCGCGACTTTGGCTTTGCTGATGGCTTTGGGTTACCTGGGCGTAACCAACACGAATTTTTCACCGCTATACGGAGCAACCGATCAGAAAGTACTGGAGATCGCCGATCAGTTTGGCTTTGGAAATTATGCCAGATACATGGAAACCCGGCTGATTGAGTTCTATTTGGGGAGATAACTATGAAACGACAAAACGTATTATCTTGGGATGAGTATTTTATGGGATTGGCCCATCTTTCGGCGCTGCGCTCAAAGGATCCTTCTACGCAGGTGGGTGCTGCGATCGTCGATCAGAACCGGAAAGTCGTGGGCATCGGGTACAATGGTTTTCCTACCGGGTTAAACGACGATGAGTTTCCTTGGCATAAAAGTGAAGATTATAAAAATTCAAAGTATGCCTATGTGGTTCATGCGGAGCTCAATGCGATTTTAAACGCCATTTCAAAACTGCACGGATGTACGATTTATGTCAGTCTGTTTCCGTGCAACGAATGTGCGAAAGCGATCATCCAAAGCGGTATCAAAAAACTTGTGTATGAGGATGACAAATATGCGGAGACCGATGCGGTGATCGCTTCCAAACGGATGCTTACAGCCGCAGGGGTAGAGATGGTCCGGTTGTCAAAACGGGTACGGATCAGCGTGAATATCGATTAAACGGCAGGTGCCGTTTTTTAATCGCACTTATATTAGATGAATATCTAATATAAGTATTGACAACTATCATGTGCGGAGTATAATAAAATCAGAGGACACGTAAATGAAACTATTATCCGTATATCAAGGGGTATTTACCCAAAAACAATATATGAAGCTCATCTTTGCGAACATCATCAATCGCTTTGGCGACTCGATCGATGCGATCGCCTACAGTTGGATGGCCTATCAGATCACCGGATCTGCGTCTTGGATGGCGATCATCTTTGCGTTCAATGCGCTTCCGTCGGTGTTTCTGATGCCTTTTGCCGGGGCTTGGGTCGAGCGGTTTGATAAAAAGCGGGTGATGATGATCGCCGATCTGGGCCGCGGAGGATTGGTTGCGATCACGGCATATCTGTATTGGATCAACATGCTCAATCCCTATCTGCTCATTTTGTTTACCGTATCGATGTCAACGTTTGAAGCTTTCCGGATCCCTTCGGGGCTGGCTATCGTTCCCATAGTGCTAAAAAAAGAGCACTATACCAGCGGGATGTCGCTCAACTCGTCGGTTTCACAGGTTTCGATGCTGCTGGGCATGGCAGTAGCCGGAGCAATCGTAGCAACTTTCGGCGTTGCCGGTGCAATGCTGGTCGATGCCGTCACCTTTATCGGTTCGGCCCTGATTATCGGCTGGATCAGGGTCGAGCATACGGTCAGTGCATCATCGAAAAAGAATACCCTGTATCTGATCAAAGAAGGATTTGATTACTTAAGGACCGTCAAAGTCATCTTCATCCTGTGTCTGTTTGGGGTTTTGATGAACATGCTGTTTACACCGATCGGAATCTTGCAGACGCCATATATCGTCGATATACTAAAGCTGGAAGCGTATGCATTGTCCGTGATGGGTGTCGGCAACATTTCCGGCATGGCCTTGGGTTCGTTTGTTTTCCCGATGCTGTCGCAAAAGTGGCGCAGACAACAGATCATGGCCTTCGGAGGTTTTGGGATCGGATTGGTGTATCTGGCGTTTACGCTGGTTCCGGCAGGTGGTTCATTGATTCTGACCTATGGTCTGATCGGTGTGCTTTCAATCTGTCTGGGCATCAATTCCGGATTTTTGAGTACCAGTGTCAGTGTCTCGTTTATGCATCATGTCGATAAGGAGTACATTGCCCGGGCAGGCTCCATTTTCAATTCCATGGTCAGTGCGTCTGTTCCTTTGGCTTCAATGATATTGAGCGGGCTGGCACTGATATTTCCGATCTTAACTATTATGGTGGTCTATGGTGTTTTTGCGATGATTCTGTTTGTTTTTGTCTATCTGTCACCAGCGCTTTATGAGCTGTAAGGAGGCTATATGGTCAAAATAATGAAGTGCTCCATGTTTGGGGAATTCGTACATCTGGCAACCCGTGTTGCCAATCAATCCTTAACGGATTCTGTAGGTGTTTCACTGGTTCAAAAATATCCGATCAAAATGGATCAGGTCGACAGACTTCTAAAGGATGTTGCGGTTTTGGAAGAGAAAATGATTTTTTTGATCAACTCCGCACATCCAGAGTTCGAATTTTTCTTTCAATATGCCCAAGGGCAGCAAATGTCGCTGGCCCAGTCGCTGTTGATGCTGTTCGAAAATAAAGACGAGATACCGCATATAGATGATAATCGGTGGCAGATCTATTTCACCTTCGCATTAACGAACTTTTTATCGGAAGATGCCGGAGAATTTGTCGAAAAAGGCCAGGCATTATCCAAAGAGGATCTGGTTCGAAAGCTTATCCGAAGTGATTTATCCGATACTTTGAAGTATCGTTTCATGATCCTTATGGAAAATCCCAACCGGCTGATCACCCATCTTTTCGAAATGTATCTCGATAATGCGGAGAGTTGGAAGAAGCATCAGAGAGAATTTGATTTGCTGATTAACCGAAGCTTGCAGACGGTAGAACGATTGACGGAAGATCAACTGGTTGCATATGTCGAGAAGACGATCAGTATCCGCTCGATACCTCAAAAAGGGGAGATCATCGTCGCCCCAAGCATTTTTAATTATAATGCTCTTTCCTTCTTGGAATCGCCGTGGTATCAGGCGGATTCTCACATAATGCTCTGGTATCTGGGTGTTAAACTGTTTGATTTGTTTGAAATCATCAATTCAACCGTCGATCAGAAACAGAGGCTGGCAACGGTTTTGAAGGTATTAAGCGATCAAAGCAAACTGGAAATCCTGATCCTGTGTAAAAATGAAGCACAGTATGGGGTTAACTTAGCCAAACGGCTTCAACTGACCACGGCCACGGTTTCCTATCATCTCAGTGCACTGGTCAACCTGGGCTATCTGTCGATGCATATGGAAGGCAACCGGATTTACTATCGCACGCAAAAAGAGCGCATTCAGTCCGATCTTCAGGCCATCAGCGAACTGCTGGATTAGGAGGTTCAATGAATCCATTTCCTTCAACCACGGAAATCCTTGTCATCGGGTCTGGTTATGCCGGATTAAGCGCAGCAATCGAAGCTCATCGGGCTCATGCCCGGGTTTTGGTCGTAGAGAAAATGGCGGCTCCCGGAGGGAATTCGATCATCAGTGACGGGGGGATCGCGGCCGTCAATACCGAAGAACAACGGGTACAGGGAATCAGCGATTCTGTTGAACTGATGATTGCGGATATGCGCAGAGCTGCTCAGTATCGAAGCGATCCCAAACTCGTTAAACTTGTATGCGAGCATTCCCGCGAAGTGTATGAATGGACCAAGACTGAATTCAAAATACGCTATCGTTCCCGTGTCGAGATTTTCGGCGGTCACTCCGTCGCACGCTGCTATACGCCTGAGTCGGTCAAAGGGGTCGATCTGTTATTGAGTATGGTCAGAAAATGTGATGAACTGGGCATAAAGATCATCCGAAAATGCACGGTCACTCAAATCGTGCTCCATCAGGATGAAATCGTTTCCGTGATCGTTGATTATGATGGTCGCAATCATGAAATCGCTGTGGCTAAAGCGCTGATCGTGGCTGCAGGCGGTTATGGGGCGGACATCGCGTTTCGAGAGCGATACGATGCGCGCCTGGATGAAACCGTGTCGACGACCAACAAAGCCAGTGCGGATGCTTCACTGCTGAGAGAATGCATGCGCATAGGGGCACAGCTGATCGATTTAGACTGTATTCAGTGCGGTCCTTGGGCATCGATCGATGAAAAGGGCTTCGGGCTCGGTCCGCTGTTTGGAGACTATGTCGTGTTTCCCTACGGTATACTGATCAGCCGGCGGACTTCACGTCGTTTCGTAAATGAACTTGCCGACCGGAAAATCATCAGTGATGAAATGTTCAGACAAAAAGAATGGGTCATCGGGCTGGCGGATCAGCAGGGCATGGATACCGGCAACTGGGATTTGAGCAGGGCGATCGAGCGCAATATCGTGCGCCGCTTTGACTCGCTTGAAGATATCGCACACACCTATGAGTTGAACGTTCGGGTGTTTTTGGAGGAAATCGAAAAGTACAACCGCTTCTTTGAAAACGACAGTGATTTGGATTTTGATAAACCTTTGACCCAAGACATGCATCCGATTCTCTGTTCGCCGTTTTATGTCATGCGGATGTGGCCCAAAGTCCATACGACGTTGGGTGGGCTAAAGATCGACGAGCAGGCCCGTGTGTTGAATATTCATGATCAGCCCATCAAAAAACTTTTCGCAGCCGGGGAGATCACCGGGGGCATTCACGGGGCGAGCAGACTGGGAAGCTGTGCGATCACCGAGTGTCTGGTGTTTGGCCGGATTGCCGGACGGAATGCGGCAAAATAAAAATCCTCAATTTTCGAGGATTTCCTTGGCTTTAATAGTATTTTTGAAATGCAGTTTGGCCACTTTGCCCAACATATCCATACCGTGTTTTTGCAGGATAGCGGCTGCAGCCTGATCGACGGCTGTCCCGGCCCCTTTGGGCAATGGCATTCCGACATAATTTTCCAGCTGCTTCAGTGCTTCTAAAAAGGCATGACGGGCAATGATCGCCCCGCAGGCCACGGCGAGATACTTGTTCTCTGCCTTTGTCTCAAACCGCAGATTCCGATAAACTTCCTTTTCATCTTTCAGATAGCGAAAATAACTTTGTTCAGGGGTGAACTGGTCGATGATTCCGGTGAAGGATTTTTGGACCTTTTTTTGAAGATGAAGGTAACACTGATTGTGCAAAAGAGACTTGATTGCATTGAGATTATATTTCGAATGAAAAGCGTTATATTTTTCATTGGGTAAAACCAAAAGACTGTAAGGGACTTTTTCCATCAGTTCCTTGGCGATGAAAACGATCTGACCGTCGTCCATGCTTTTGGTATCTCCCGGGTTAAGGGAACGGACAAAATCCGCCTGTTGTTCATCGATATATACCGCACAAACACAGACCGGACCAA
Source organism: Erysipelotrichaceae bacterium UBA2227 (assembly GCA_002348095.1). GTDB lineage: Bacteria > Bacillota_I > Bacilli_A > Erysipelotrichales > Erysipelotrichaceae > UBA2227. Next base: position 24,165 of record DDYT01000047.1, read on the forward strand.
AATAATCACCGGTACCGACTTCATCGCTGCCGCCGTGGGCAAAAAATCCGCCGAAACTGGCGATAATGTCGGCATGATGCTGAGCCATCTTGCCTTGGATCACGACTTTTTTCGATGAATAAATGGTGATCGAACATTCTTCGCTTGCAATAAAACAATCCGCATACGGGATTTTTTTATCGGTTATTTCGTCCTGATAGAATTTTTTGATGGCTTTTATCTGCGAATCCGTCGCTAAAATCGATATGGTTTTCATGGCAACACCCGAGTACATTTTAGCACACAATTGCAACCTTGGCGCATTTGCTTTATCATAAAGGAGAATGAGGTGATGACGATGACATTTGAGCCATCCTGGATCCCATGGATCACCCCGGTACTGATCGTTTGGCTGATACTGACTTTACTGATCGGCTATAAACGCGGATTGCTGATTCAGCTGTACAATCTGCTAGCCCTGGTTGCGGCCATCCTGTTTGCCTGGATTTTGAGCGAACCTTTTGCCAAAGTATTTACGCTTGTAAAACCAAATATCGAATTTTTCAATCAGACGGCCATCGAGGAGTTGGTGCTGATAAGGATCAACGCTGCGATCTGGTTCGTGATCCTTTATATCGCTATCTCGATTCTGATCATGCTGGGCCGGCCGTTGGTCAAAGCCATCGGTAAAATCCCGGGTGTGAAAACGGTCAACAGTGTTTTTGGGGCGGTTTTTGCCCTGGTCGGCTATTATATCATGATATTGATATTGATCCTCCTGTTATCGACGCCGCTGATATCCAATGGCCAACAGGTGGTCGAAGAGTCCGGACTGTCGGCGGTAAAACAATATTCTTCCGTTTTCTTTGAGTTTATCAATCATCGCATCGAAGAAAATGCGGCGATCCGGCGTTTGATTTCAGGCGAATCGCTCTCACTGACTGACAGTACATCCTTGCGTGACTGGCTGTTGGGACAGGGAATCAGTGAAGCGGACATTATTAAATTTCTGGAAGGTTTAAATTAATGATATGAATGAACAAACACAAGTATTGGAACTCGATCTGATCCTCGATCAGATCAGTAAACACGCTTCCTTTTCTTTGGGTAAGGAAGTCGTGCTTCGTCAGAAACCGCAAAACAAACGGCTGCTGATTCAACGAAACAATGATCGCATGCGCGATGCATTGCTTTTGACCGTGCGTTTCGGCGGTTTGCCTTTCAGTGGGATCAAAGACATCCGTGATTCGCTGGTCAAAGCAAAAAAGGGCGGATTGTTGTCGGTCGAGGAAGCAGTCTGGGTTTCCCGACACGGTCACGGCTGTGAAAGTATGAAAGCGGCCTTGCGCAAAACGGAACTTTCCGTTCCTTTCGTTTTTGATCTGGTCGACAGTCTTCAAACCAACAGTGCACTGAGTAAGAAAATCGATTCCTGTTTCTCGCCTAATTATGAAGTGCTGGATTCGGCTTCGCCCTTGCTCAAGGACATCCGTGATAAACTGCGTAAAATGGATGCGGAAATCAGCCGACAGATCCAGAAGTTTATTTCGGCTAATGCGGACCGGCTGACCGATCAGCTGGCAACCTACCGGCATGACCGACTGGTTGTTCCGGTGCGGATTTCCGATAAGTATCATTTCAAAGGAGTCATTCACGGTGAGTCGGCTTCGGGTCAGACGGCCTATGTAGAGCCGGAATTTCTGTTGAATCTCAATAATGAAAAACAAACCCTGATATCGAGGGAAGAAGATGAAATCGAACGCATCTGCTGGGAAATCAGCGCTGCGATCGCCTCGGTATCTGATCAATATGTCGCCAATGTCGAAACCCTGGGTGAACTCGATGCATTGTTTGCCAAGGCACAATGGGGGAAAAACCGTGATGCGACCGTCGCTTCATTAAGTGAAGGCGGATTAGTCATCGAACACGGCCGCCATCCGCTTATCGATCCCAAACAGGTCGTTGCCAATACCTACCGTCTGCAACAGCCGTATCGCATGCTATTGATCACCGGACCCAACACCGGCGGAAAAACCGTATCACTGAAAGTGATCGGTTTGTTTACGCTGATGTTTTACTGCGGCATCCCGCTGCCGTGTGAAAATGCGCAGATTCCGCTGTTTGATGAAATCTATGCGGATATCGGGGATGAGCAGTCCATAGCTCAGTCGTTATCGACCTTTTCCTCGCATCTTGCCAGGATCGCGCGAATCACCCGCCATTGCACCAGGGATTCCTTGATTTTGCTGGATGAGCTGGGAGGCGGAACCGATCCCAATGAAGGTGAAAGCCTGGCCATTGCGATCCTTGAGTTTTTACGCAAAAAACAGGCATCGGTCGTTGCGACCACTCATTACAACCGCCTGAAAAGTTACGGGGCTCAGCACAGTGAAATCCTATTGGCTTCCGTGCAGTTTGACTTACAGCAGTTGCGGCCGACGTACAAATACATCGAGGGATTGGCCGGTCAGTCATATGCCTTGGATATCGCATCGCGTTTTGAACTGGATGAAAATATCATTGCGATGGCACGGCAACTCAAAGAAGAAGGAAAGTCGGAAGTAAGTAAAATTTTGGAGAAACTGGAGAATCAGCTGGATGAGAATCGAAAGATCGAGGAAGAACTGAAGGTACAGCTGTCGGATGCGAAAGAACGGGAAGAAGCCCTGCGCAAGGAACTTGCCGCTTTTGAGCGAGGCAGGCAGGAACTTTTCGAAAATGCCCGCAGTGAGGCCAATGCCATAATCGAAGAAGCTTTGATCAAAACCGAAGAATATCTGCAGTTATTGAAAGAACAGGAAAAGCCGCATCAGCGCCTGGAAATTAAAAAGGCTTTAGAAGAAATGGCAGAGATCCAACCGGAGGAAGTGCTTGAAGGGACGATTGCCGTGGGAGATACCGTACGGATCAATTCGACCTCACAAGTCGGAATCGTCACAGCGATCGATCGCAGTGCGTATTCCGTCGAGGTGTTGGGTAAGTCGTTTAAGGTAAGTAAAAAGCAGATCACCAAAATCACTCCGGTCAAAAAGAAAGCGACCCGGCATGTATCCGCCACTTCAAATCTGATGACGCCGGTATCCATGGAGTGCAATGTCATCGGATTGCGGGTCGAGGAGGCTTTGCCGGTGGTGGAGAAATACATCGATGACTGTGTGTTACGTAATCTGAAGTCGGTGCGGATCGTTCACGGACACGGTACCGGGGCGTTGCGTAAAGCGATTTGGGCAAAACTGAATCATCACACTTCGATTGAAGAATTGCGTTTGGGCGGACAAGGTGAGGGCGGTGGCGGTGCGACCGTCGTGACACTTAAAGGAAAATAGTATGCTGAAAGAAAAACTGTCGTCCTTGCCGTTGCAACCGGGTTGTTATCTTATGAAAGATGGCAAAGGCGAGATCATCTATATCGGAAAAGCGAAAAAACTGAAGGCACGTGTCAATCAGTATTTTAGCGGTGCGCATGAAGGCAAAACGCAGAAAATGGTGTCACTGATTTCAGATTTTGATTATATCGTCACCAACACCGAAAAAGAGGCGCTGGTGCTGGAAATCAATCTGATCAAGCAGTACCGTCCGCGATTCAATATCATGTTTATGGATGATAAATCGTATCCGTTTATCAAGATCACTTCGGAGGCATATCCGCAGCTGGTTGTGGTGAGAGATAAGAAGAAAGACAAAAAGGCGAGATATTTCGGTCCTTTTACCGATACGGCCGCAGCCCGTCAGACGGTTGCACTGCTTAACGATCTTTATCCGATCCGTAAGTGTAAAACGATGCCTAAGAAAGTATGTCTGTATTATCATATCGGTCAATGTCTGGGACCCTGTCAGTTTGATATCGGTAAATATCAATATGATGCCATGATCGATGAGATCGGCAGGTTTTTAAAAGGTGATAATCGGCTGATCATCAGCCGACTTCAACAGGAAATGAATGATGCCACCGCAGACCTGGCTTTTGAGAAAGCAGCAAAGATCCGCGACACCATCCGGTCGATCGAGCACATTTCCCAAAAGCAGCAGGTTCAGTTTGGCGAGAGGATGCAGCAGGATGTGTTTGCCTTTGCCATTTCTAAGAATATACTGTCGATCACCGGCTTTTTTGTGCGAGAGGGCAAGCTGATTCAAAAGACGTCGATCGTCGAACCGACGGTGGAAAGTGCACAGGATGCTTTCACTTCGTATCTGATTCAGTTCTACAGTCAGATGCCCAAACCCAAAGAACTGCTTGTTCCTGCAGATTGTGATATCGATCTGTTAAGCGAGGTATTGAACATTCAAGTCCGTGCTCCGCAGCGCGGTGACAAACTGAAGCTCATTGAAATGGCACAGAACAATGCCCAAGAACAGTTATCGATGAAGTTTAAGATGGTCGAAAAATCGGAGATGTTTGGTGAGGTGGCCAGTAATCAGCTGGCTCAACTGCTAAATCTTCATTCCCTTTCGCGTATCGAGCTTTTTGACAATTCGCACATTTCCGGGGCTTTTCTGGTGGCGGCGATGGTGGTTTTTACCGATGGCAAACCCCAACGTTCCCAATACCGTCGCTATCGTCTCAGCGGCGGCAATAATGATGTGGCTTCGATGAAAGAAGTTCTATACCGACGGCTGTTTCGGATGCTCAGAGAAGATGGTGAGCGTCCGGATCTGATCATCGTGGATGGCGGTTTACCGCAATTGGGGGCAGCCAGGGATATTATGGAGGCTTTGCATCTGGAAATCCCATTAATTGCTTTAGCGAAAGATGCCGGCCATAATACCGACTCGATTTTGCTCGATGAAGTCACTGATGTAAAACTGCTGCCGGGTGAACCGCTGACGATGTTTTTGTCAGCGATGCAGGATGAAGTTCATCGGTTTGCGATTACCTATCACCGTCTGCTTCGCCAAAAAGCTTCGACCCGGTCGATTTTGGATGAAATCGAGGGGATCGGTGAAAAACGAAAGAAAGAACTGCTCAGGCATTTCGGGTCGCTCAAAGCCATCAAAGAAGCCAGCGAAGAACAATTGCGAGAGGTCATCGGTAGACCTGCCGCCTTGGCTGTGATACAATTTTTCAGAGATTTAAAGGAAGGTGAGCAAGAATGAAACCGATCGGGATTTTAGATTCGGGGCTTGGCGGTGTCTCGGTCGTGTTGGCTTTGCACCGTGCTTATCCGGCGATGGCCATGGTATATCTGGCGGATCAGATCCATGCCCCTTACGGAAGCAAAAGCAAAGAAGAAATATGTGCGATCATGCATGATAATATCAACTGGTTCAAACAGCAGGGGATCGATGAAGTATTGCTTGCATGCAATACGGCTTCTTCCAATGCGCTGGAATATCTTCACGAGCATTTTCCGACGATGAAGATCGACGGGATCATCGATGTGACCGTCGATCAGTTGGATGATGCGGATTGCATCGGTGTATTGGCCACATCGGCGACGATTGCTTCCCACGCTTACAAAAGCAAAATCGAGCGCCGGGTGGATGCGGTGGTTATTGAGCAGGCAGCGCCTGAGTTGGTCGGAATGATCGAAGCTCTGGAAGATGAAGAAAACTTGTTGAAGGTCTTGGACCAATATTGTGCATCGATCCGTGAATGTGATACGGTCATTCTGGGATGTACCCATTATCCGCTGATCCGACATCTGATTGCACAAAAGGTCTCGGGAAAGATCGTTGATTCGATCGAGCCGATCATCAAAAGTTTTGCGTCCAAAGAGATGGCCAGGGGGGATATCCGTATTTATACGACCAAGGATCCCGTCCATCTTTCAAAGCAGATCAAAATCATCTTTGGTGAGAAGATCGAAGTTATTAAAGGAGTGGTCAAGTGAAATTCGTCATTGTCAGCGATAATCACGGACGCATGGAAGTGCTCAACCGGATCGTTGCGGCACATCCGGATGCGGATGCATATTTTCACTTGGGAGACAGCGAACTGCCGCCGGAAAAACTGCGTCCGTTTGTTTCGGTCAAAGGAAACAATGATATGTATTATGATTTTCCGGAGCTCAGAGTACTGAATTTCGGTGATTTTAAGGTATTGCTTATTCACGGTCACCAGTTTTACACATTTAAACGGGTGGAACAGATCATACACAAAGCCCACCAGCTGGGGTGTATGATTGCCTGTTACGGTCATACGCATTCATTTTTTACCCAGACTGCACAAGGGGTAACACTGATCAATCCGGGCTCGGTTTATTATAATCGTGACGGCACCCGGCCAAGTTATGCCATCGTTACTGTTGAGGGCAAAAAAGTATCGGTGCAACGAGTCGAATGTTGACTTGCACATCGGTTGAAATTTTGATATTATATTTCAGCACGATGTCCACGTAGCTCAGTCGGATAGAGCATGCGCCTTCTAAGCGCACGGTCGGGAGTTCGAGTCTCTCCGTGGACGCCATGATAAATCACCAACTGCTGTTGGTTTTTTATTTTCTTAAGAAAAGGGTGGATAAAAATCCCGATTGGGATATAATTATGTAGGGATTTAGGGATATACACATAAATTACCACAATCAGAAACGGTTCATCCGACAGTTAAGCAGTTGAAAATGATTGTCAGATGATGTTTTGTTTTGTCTGGTCCACGCAGGAAAAACTGCGATATAATGTACATGAATACTGGAGGGTACGATGAAATCACATACGTTATGGACGCGCAATTATACGACGATCACTGTAGGAACGATCATTTCGGCGATCGGCGGGGTCGGTCTGAATTTTGCATTAAGCGTTCTTATATACAATAAAACCGGTTCAACCCTTTTATCGGCGTTGTTTGCCGGTGTCATATCGCTTCCCAATATACTTCTGCCGTTGTTTATCGGTCCGTATATCGACAAGCTGCCGCGCAAGTGGATCATTGTCATCTCAGACTTCTTGATGGGACTGCTTTTTTTGTCGGTGGGGTATATTACGCGTAACGGTTATTTTGCCTATATTCCATATATGATTTTGGGTCTGATCATATCCACCAACGGCGTTATTTATCATATTGCCTATGAATCACTGTTTCCGGAACTTATCCCGGACGGAATGTTACAGAAGGGGTATTCGATCAGTTCGCTCATTTATCCGACCGTCAATACCCTGGTATTGCCGGTGGCTGCCGTGATATTTGAAAGGTATGGGATTTCCGGGATATTTCTGATCGAAGGAGCTCTGCTGCTGGTTGCTTCCGGTTTTGAGACACTAATCAAAATTGAGGAGAAGCAGGCGATTTTGGCCAAGGCGAATCCTCAGCCGTTTTGGACCATGGTCAAAGAAGGCTTTGCGTATTTAGCCAAGGAAAAAGGATTGATTGCGATTTTTGCCTATTTTTTCTTTATCTTTTTTACCGGTGAAGGGCTGGGCGTTCTGCTGTATCCGTTTTTTGAAAATCATCCCGCACTCGATGTTACGATGTTTGCGCTGCTGATCTCGTTTGCGACGGCCGGTCGGCTGTTTGGCGGATTGGCTCACTATGTGATCAAAATTCCGACGCATCTGAGGTTCAGGGTTGCGGCAATCGTGTATTTTTCACTCAATATCATCTCGGGGATTTTGCTGTTTACCAACTATTACTTTATGATCGCCCTTCAGTTTATGATGGGATTACTGTCCATCAACTCGTTTAATATCCGTATGTCTTCGGTTCAAAGCTATGTGCCTTCGGAAAAAAGAGGCAGGGTCAACGGGGTGTTTCAGATCATCGTTTCGCTGGGTATGCTTTCCGGACGTCTGCTGGCGGGGTATCTGGGAGAATTCTTTAAATTCGAGTACATCGTCTTGGCATTGAACATGTTTGGATTGCTGGCGTTTTATATGATCATCTGGCGTAACCGTAAATCGATTGCGTTGATTTACAATCGGAAGGTATAAGGGTGAGAGCATGGCTGATTATTATTCGGAGTTTTGGCAGAAAATCGACGAACTGATGAGGCAGGATAAGACGGAAGATGTTTTAAGGCTGGTTCGGGAAGAGCTGTCGATGCCGTATATCCCGATGGCGGATCAACAGCGATTGCTTGAGCTGGAAAAGTCGTTGCGTCCGCAAGCAGTCAAGCCGGCACTGTCTGAGGATGAAATGATGAGCGATATCAAAGACGGTGGCTTACGTTCCCTGGCAGCCCTTGATCAGCTGCGTAAAAGCAATCTGCGGATGTTTGCCGATGAGATCCAGTCGCTGTTTGATGCGGGTCTGCATCCGCTGATCGGCAGTCTGCTGGTGCAGATACTGATCGAACAACAGCTGACCGAAACGTTTGTCTGGCATAAAAACGGACAGCGGTTTGAGTTCATTCCGATGTATTTGCCGTTGCCCTGGGAAAGTGATGGGTATCTGGCTGCGCTGTCACTTTTGCGTCAGTGGCTGGAAAATGATAATCCGTCACTGCTGAAAATGTGTGCGGATGTCCTCGATGGCGAGGCCACGCTGGTCTTGCCGATGAGTTTCAGTGAGGAAGAAGGGGCGATTCTGGCTGGTTCCGTGCTGAGATTTGTTTATCTGGCGCTAAATGATGTAAATGAGTGGCGAAAAGCCGTGATTGAATTTAAAATAGAAGAGCCACAACTTTTCGAAATCTCCGGCCTTCCGGAGTTTAGCACTCTTTAGTTGACAGTGCTAACAGTTGTGTTATAATGTACATGCAAAATATTGGAGGATATCAATGAAAACAACTTGGATTTTAGGTGAGCAGTCCACCGGCGTGCTGAAGGTAACGGTCAGCGGCGATGTCTGGACGTCAGCTCAAGAGAAAGCTTTTAACAAATTGGCGCAAAATGTCGAGCTGCCGGGGTTCCGTAAGGGCCAGGCTCCCAAAGCACTGATTCGTAAACAACTGAAAGAATCAGCCATTTTGATGGAAGCCGTGGAAAACGTGGCGAATGAAGCGTACTTGTTTGGCTTAAATGAGCACAAGCTCAATCCGATCACGACACCGCAATTGGATGTCGAAGGGTTAACGGAAAGTGAAGTGACATTGGTATTCGATGTGACGGTCGCTCCGGAAGTGACGCTGGGCGAATACAAAGGGTTATCAGTTCAACGTCAGGAAGTGGCGGTCGAACAAGGGGATATCGATGCACGTCTGAATAAGATGCGTGAGGATTTCGCGGAGTTAGTCGTTAAGGAAGACGGCGTGGTCGCTGTTGGCGATACGGCCGTGATCGATTTTGAAGGATTTAAAGACGGTGTTGCTTTTGACGGCGGTAAAGGGGAGAACCACCCACTGGTCATCGGTTCCAACAGCTTTATTCCGGGATTTGAAGATCAGGTCGTCAATATGACGGTCAACGAGGAAAAAGAGATTGCTGTCGTATTTCCTGAAGATTACGGTGCCGCTCATTTGGCAGGGGCTCCGGTCATCTTTAAAGTAAAAGTTAATGAAGTCAAGGTGCGTCAGGTACCTGAGTTAAATGATGATTTCGTGAAGGATGTCAATGCACCGGGTGTTGCGACGTTAGAAGAGCTGATCGAAAAAGTGCGAATGGATATTTACGGCGAAAAAGAAAAGGCGGCTTCCGATGCTTTCGACAATGAGTTGTTGGGTAAGGTCGTGGAAGGTGCTTCCGTCGAAATTCCGCAAGTTATGATCGATGATGAAACCAATGCGATGTTTGAGGACTTCAAACGCCGATTGGAACAACAAGGATTCAACATTGAAATGTACTCGCAAATCACCGGTCAGACCGAGGAGTTCTTAAAAGAACAGATCGGCCGTGATGCTGCCGGAAAAGTAAAAGTCCGCTTGGTATTGAGTGCAATTGCGAAAAGTGAAGGTTTGGAAGCTTCCGATCAGGAAGTCGATTCAGAGTTCGCTTCGATCGCGTCGGCTTACAATATGGAAGTCGACCAAGTCAAGCAGTACATTCAGCCTCAGCAGATCGCTTATGACCTGCGCTTGAAAAAAGCGTATGACTTCATCAAAGAATCCGCAAACAACTAAGACGCTTTGCGTCTTTTTTACCACAAAGGAGGGTCGTTATGGAAAATGAAAGAATTGAAGTCAGTGTCCCCGTCATATGTACGCGTGGCATTGTCGTGTTTCCCAACCAAGATATCATGATCGAGGTCGGTCGTGATAAAAGTGTCAACGCGGTGGAAGAATCAAACACCTATTTTAACGGCCATGTCTGGTTAGTCAGTCAACGCGATATATTAGTCGATGAACCGCATGAAAATGATTTGTTTACGTTTGGAACGCTTTGCAGAATCAAAACGATCAAGCGTAAAGAAGGGTTTATGCGCGTGACCTTTAGCGGATTGCAACGGGCCAAACTTGTCCGGATGAGCGAAGATGACCGGATGTTTTTCGCCACGGTCTTGCCGATTGAAGATGTCACCGGTGATCCGATGGAAGAAATGGCGCTGATCCGGCGAATTGCCAAAGAACTGGAACAAGTGGCTACTACCAATGCCAACTTCCCCACGGAGATGATCAATCAGCTGACAAAAGGAGTTTCTGCCGTACAGCTGGCCGATCAGTTTGCGCAGTTTTTCCCGCTGCCGGTGGAGAAGAAGCAAATGCTGCTGGAAAAAGTCAACGTCAATGAACGGTTGATTTTGATCATCCAGGAACTTCAGACCGAAAAGCAACTGTCGACGATCGAACAGGACATCAATGAGAAGGTCAAAGAGCGTATCGAGGACAATCAACGGGAATATTATTTACGTGAGAAATTGCGTGCGATCAAAGAGGAACTGGGGGATGTTGCCCCGCGTGATGATGATACCGATGAACTTCGTAAGATGATCGAAGAAAATCCGTATCCGGAAAACATCAAGCAAAAGGCTTTGGAAGAACTGGCACGTTATGAAATGCTTCCGCAGGCATCCGGGGAATCCGGAGTCATCCGTACGTATCTTGACTGGCTGTTAAAGACTCCGTGGTGGCAGCTTACGGATGATAATGAAGATTTGAAAGCCGTTCGAAGCGTGTTGGATGGTGATCATTACGGTTTGAGCAAAGTCAAAGACCGTATCATGGAATATCTGGCTGTCAAAACTATGACCAAATCACTCAATGCACCGATTTTGTGTCTGGTAGGTCCTCCGGGGGTCGGTAAGACTTCGTTAGCGAAATCCATCGCTTCGGCTTTAGGCCGTAAGTTCATCAAAGCTTCGCTTGGTGGGGTTCGTGATGAGGCCGAAATCCGCGGTCACCGCCGTACCTATCTGGGTTCGATGCCGGGCCGGATCATCCAGGGGATGAAAAAAGCAGGAGTTATCAATCCGGTATTCCTGATCGATGAAATTGATAAAATGTCGGCAGATTACAAGGGTGATCCTTCTTCGGCGATGCTGGAAGTGTTGGATCCTGAGCAAAATAAGCTGTTCTCCGATCACTATCTGGAAGAAGCTTATGATTTATCCAATGTCATGTTCATCGCAACGGCAAACTATCTGGAAAACATTCCGCCGGCATTGCGTGACCGTTTGGAGATCATCAACTTATCTTCGTACACGGAAGATGAAAAAATGAATATTGCCAAAAATCATCTGATCAAAAAGCAATTGGAGATTAACGGGCTTAAGGCGAAGCAGTTTAAAATCGGGGATGACGAATTGTTGTATATGATCCGTCACTATACCCGTGAAGCCGGAGTCCGTCAGTTGGAACGTATGATCGCTTCACTGTGCCGCAAGAGCGTTTTGGCAGTGCTAAAAGATAACAAAAAGAGCATCACCATCACCAATGAACTGATCAATGAGTGGCTGGGTAAGGAAATATTTGAGTTTGGTAAAAAAGAGACTCAAAATCAGATCGGAGTCGTGACCGGCTTGGCCTATACGTCCTTTGGCGGTGATGTGCTGCCGGTGGAAGTCACCTTCTTTGAAGGGAAGGGCCGTCTGATCATGACCGGTCAGTTGGGTGAGGTCATGAAAGAATCCGCGGAAATCGCAACGGGGTATGTGAAGTCACATGCCAAGACCTTTGAGATCGATCCTAAGTTCTTCGAAACCCATGATATACATATCCACGTGCCGGAAGGAGCAGTTCCGAAGGACGGTCCGAGTGCCGGGGTCACACTGACGACGGCGATCGTATCCGCACTGACACACCGTGAGGTGTACAGTGACTTGGCGATGACCGGTGAAGTGACGCTGCGCGGCAATGTCTTGCCGATCGGCGGTTTAAAAGAGAAATCACTGGCGGCGCATCGTGTCGGCATTCATAATGTCGTCATTCCGAAGCAGAACCTAAAGGACATGGATGAGATTCCGCAGTCAGTCAAAGACACCATCAAGTTTATTCCGGTCGAAAATATGGAACAAGTGCTCAATGCAGCCTTGGTCAAGGTATGAACTGGGAAACAGGATTAGCCAGACTGGTGGTCAGTGCGCCGACACAGGCATCGTTTCCGGCAACGTCCATGGCCGAAATCGTCATGGCCGGAAAGAGTAATGTCGGTAAAAGCTCGCTGATCAACGGGTTGGTCAATCGCAAAAATCTGGCATACGTCGGGCAGACCCCCGGCAAAACACGCATGCTCAATTTCTATCAGATCAGTGAACAGCTGATGCTGGTGGATGCACCGGGGTATGGGTTCGCCAATCGCTCGATGCAGGAGCAGATCAGCTACGGTATCCTGATGGATTCGTATTTTACGATGCGAAAGCAATGTAAAGCGGTCCTGTTGGTAGTCGATATCCGTCGCGGTTTGTGCGAGGATGATAAGCTGATGATCGGATTTGCCAAGGAGTCAAAACTGCCGTATGCGATCATTGTCACCAAATGTGATAAGGTCGGATCGCAGATGAAGGCGAAGCAGATCAGGATGATCAAGGAGGAGTCTTCTTCCTTGGTGCTGAGTTATTCGGCGGTCAATAAGGAAGGCATTGAAGAAATCAGAGAGTTGATAGAGCGTTGGGTTGCATCCTGACGCTTTTTTTGTGCAAAACATTTTGACATTCAAAGTGATAATGTTACACTTTGACAAAGGAGGATTCCTTATGAAAAATCAGTTGATCAGAAAGGCTGTATTGCTGATTACTTTTGCCGGGATGGTTGGAGCCAATGCATTAGCGAATATCCTTCCGATCAACGGGATCACGACAGGTGCTATTTCTGATTCATATCCCAATCTGTTTGCTCCGGCCGGATATACTTTTGCTATTTGGGGCTTGATTTATCTGGCACTTTTGTTTGCTCTCGGTCGTCTGCTTTTTCAGAAGGAATCCGAGTTTTCGGTGGTAAGCTCTTGGTTTATCGTTTCCAATCTGGCAAATACTGCCTGGATATTCGCCTGGCACTATCGTATGATTGCACTTTCCCTGGGGTTGATCTTAGTCGCCATGGTTTCTGTATTGCGGATCGTATTTCATCTTGTGCCTAAGGAAAACCGTCTGTTGGGCATTTCGGCTCGGTTACCCTTTGAAATCTATGGAGGCTGGCTGCTGGTGGCGACCGTGGCCAATGTGACGACATTGCTGGTCGATGCCGGTTTCGACGGTTTTGGGATTTCTGAAGTCATCTGGATGATCTTTATTCTGGCGATCGGTTGGCTGATTATCACGCTTACGATCATTCGGGTGCGCAGTTTTGCGATCGGGTTTGTATTTCTTTGGGCTTACGGCGGCATTTTGAGTAAGCATGTTTCGTCCGGTCCCGGATTTGCTTCCGCGTATCCTTCGGTCATATTTACGGTTGCGGGGTTAATGGTTCTGATGATCATGCTTTTGACGATCATGTGGCTAAGAAGTAAGAAAGTAAGTTAAAACATTTATTGAGTGAGGATGCTGCTTATGTCAACGATTGAAAACAAAGACTATCAGCGCTACTATATACAGTCAAATCTCGTTTATTTCGGAGCCATCGTCATGCATGTGGTGCTTGGGTTTTTTTTCCTGTGGCTAAACAGCATGGAAGCCTTTTGGGCCAATCTGGTCGTTTTTGGTGTGGCAGTGTATGCCGTTGTTCTCAACCGGCAGTACCGGTATGCATTTGCCAGTCTGATTTACATCTCAACCACGACGATCGTCATCACTTTTCAAATCATCATCTTTGGCATGGAAGCCGGACTTTTTTACTATTATATCAACATGGCAATGCTCATCATTTTTACCAACTGGAAAAACCGGGAGAAGGTCATCGGGATCGTGTTGGTGGCTTTGTTTGCAATGTCCGTTCATCAGTTTGTGTATTTCCAGACGCCTATTTATGTTTTGCCGAGAAACCTCATTCATTTGTGGCATCATTTCAATCTGATCCTCAATATGTTTGCCATCGGTCACTCCGCCTATTTCTTTATGAAGATTGCGGATGAGGCGGAAGAGCGGCTCATCGTACAGGCAAAAACCGACTTTGTGACCGGTGTAAAAAACCGGGGAGCCCTTATGATGACACTGGATCACGAAATCGAGCATCACTTGCCCTTGGGCGGGGGAATAGGGGTCATCATGGGGGATATCGATCATTTTAAAAAGATCAATGATACCTACGGGCACATCGCCGGGGATGTCGTGTTGGCAAGGATCAGTCAGTTGCTGATGGAATGTCTGCGTGAGACTGATGTGATCGGCCGTTACGGCGGGGAGGAGTTTCTGATGATCTGCCATGTCCGGGATTTGCGGACACTGGAGACCATTGCCCAGCGGATGAGAGAAACGATTGCCAGGCAGAAATTTGAGTTTGCGGGAGATACATTGTCGGTCACTATGAGCTTTGGGGTCGTGTATATCAAGTACAAGGATGAGAATATCACCAGTGAGAAAGTCATCGATCTGGTCGATCAGCAGCTGTATTCATCCAAGAGCAACGGTCGCAACATGGTCACGGCCATCGAGAGTTAGGATGCATTGACTTTTGTGTGTCGATTGTGTAAAATAGGTTCAGTTCAGTGAAGAGGAAAGAGCATGTGTTTGGGTCATTCAGAGAGTTTTGGGTCGGTGAAACAAAACCAAAGAAGACATGCGAAGTCACCTTGGAGAAAAAGCTTTGAATTCAGTAGAAGCTTTCGTTGCCGGCGTTAACGGATCAAAGATGCACGCATGTGCAAATTTAGGTGGTACCGCGTTAAACGCCCTAAGCAGGGCGTTTTTTTTGTGAAAAGGAGAGCGCTTATGAAAAGAGAATTAGCAGCTAAGTATCATCCGCATACCGTTGAAGAGGGAAAGTATGCTCAGTGGGTCAAGGCCGGTTATTTTACGGCCGGTGATTTGAGCAAGAAGCCGTTTTGCATCGTGATCCCGCCGCCCAATGTCACCGGGAAACTTCATCTGGGACATGCCTGGGATACGACATTGCAAGACATTACCTCACGGTTTAAGCGGATGCAGGGATATGACATGCTTTGGCTTTCCGGAATGGACCATGCCGGAATCGCGACTCAGGCCAAGGTCGAGCAGCGGTTAAGGGAAGACGGGATTTCCCGCTATGACTTAGGCAGAGAGAAATTTCTGGAACGGGCGTGGCAGTGGAAAGAGGAGTATGCCGGTTTTATCCGTGAGCAGTGGGCAAAAATGGGCCTGTCCTTGGACTATACGCGGGAGCGTTTTACGTTGGATGAAGGACTATCCCAAGCTGTAAAAAAGGTATTTGTCGATCTGTATCATGACGGATTGATTTTTCAGGGTGAGCGGATCATCAATTGGGATCCGCAGGCCAAGACGGCACTTTCTAACATCGAGGTCAATCACAAAGAAATTGAAGGAGCATTCTATACCTTTGCTTTTAAGGTCGTTGGCAGTAATGATGTGTTGCATGTCGCTACGACCCGTCCGGAAACGATGTTTGGGGATGTATGTGTTTTCGTTCATCCTCAAGATCCGCGTTTCGCCCATCTGATCGGCAAAACCGTCATCAATCCGGCCTCTTATTTAGAAATGCCGATTCTGGCGGATGAGTATATCGACCGTGAATTCGGTACCGGAGCAATGAAATGTACACCGGCTCATGATCCCAATGACTTTGTCCTGGGGGAAAAGCACGGTTTGGCCCGTCCGATCTGTATTCATCCCGATGGAACGATGAATGAGCTGGCACAGGAATTTGAGGGTTTGGATCGCTTTGAATGCCGTAAGCAATTGGTTGAGCGGATGCAAGGTGAGGGAACTGTTGTCAAGATTGAAAAGCATGTTCATATGGTCGGACATTCGGAGCGTACCGATGTCATCGTTGAACCGTATCTGTCGAAGCAGTGGTTTGTAAAGATGAAGCCGTTGGCACAGGATGTGTTGGATCATCAGCTCGATGAGCAAAGTAAAATTCAGTTTTTCCCGCCGCGCTTCGATAAGACATTTACTTCGTGGCTGGAAAATATCGAGGACTGGTGCATTTCCCGTCAGTTGTGGTGGGGACACCGGATTCCGGCGTGGTTTCATAAGGATTCGGGTGAGATTTATGTCGGTTTGGAAGCGCCGGTCGATATTGAAAACTGGCATCAGGATGAGGATGTTCTGGATACCTGGTTTTCATCAGCATTGTGGCCGTTTTCGACCTTGGGCTGGCCCGAAGAAACCGCGGATTTCAAGCGTTATTATCCTAACGATGTGCTTATTACAGGATATGATATTATTTTCTTCTGGGTCGCCCGGATGGCGTTTCAGGCACGCTATTTTACGGATGATGTGCCGTTTCGTCATGTATTGATCCATGGATTGGTCCGGGATGCGCAGGGACGTAAGATGAGCAAGTCACTGGGCAACGGGGTCGATCCGATGGATGTCATCGAGAAGTACGGGACCGATGCGTTGCGTTTCTTCTTGACGACCAATTCGGCACCGGGACAGGATTTGCGTTATATCGAGGAAAAGGTGGAGGCTTCGTGGAACTTTATCAATAAGTTCTGGAATGCATCGCGCTTTGTTCTTATGAATCTTCCTGAGGATTTTGATGAGTCGATGGTCGATCTTTCTTCGATCGGGATCATTGATGCGTGGATTTTAGGTAAGCTTAATGATGTGATCGACAATGTCACTGCCAATATGGAGAAATATGAGTTCGGTATGGTCGGTAACCAACTGACGGCATTTGTCTGGGATGATTTCTGCTCATGGTATATCGAGTTAAGCAAGCCCGGATTAAACAGTGAAGATCCGAAGGTGCGTTTGGCTGCGGTATCGACGCTGTATGTCGCATTAAAGGCGATCGTAAAGCTTCTACATCCGTTTATGCCCTTTGTTACGGAAGAAATTTTCGCACAGCTCGATGATCAGCCGTGCTGTATCAGTAAATGGCCGACCATGTTCAATATTGAAAAGGTTGATTTGGCACAGATTGATCAGCTCATCAGTGTCATTTCGACGGTCCGTGAGTTACGGCTGAGCAAAAGTATCAAGTACGCCGTAGAGCTTAAAGGTCAGATCGTCGTTGATGACAGGGCGGTAGAACTTTCTGAGGCGATCGGTTCGGTGATCAAGAAGATGGTCAATCTCTCGGTGGTTTCTTCTGTCGAAGGGGAAACGATGGTGTTGCCGATTCTGGGGGCGACGCTGGTTCTTTCGACGGAGGGTCTGATCGACAGGGCGGCTGAACGAGAGAAACTGTTGGGTGAGAAGAAACGTCTGATCAGCGAAATCGAGCGTGGCGAAGGCATGTTGTCCAACCCCAGTTTCGTAAACAAGGCTCCGGCTGTCAAAGTTGAGGCGGAAAAGTCCAAGTTAACGGAATATCGCCGTCAGTTGGAAATTGTCGAAGCGAGATTAACTCAATTGGGCTGATTTGTAGTGTTTACAGTAGTAAATAAGGTGATTTTCTAGTATAATGTTGTGCGTATGAAAGTTTGGCTTTTTGCCTAAGGAGGAAACATGAGTCACAAATATGTGTATTTATTCTCGGAAGGTAACGGTAAAATGCGCGAGCTCTTGGGAGGAAAGGGTGCTAACTTGGCCGATATGACCAATTTAGGCATGCCGGTTCCCCATGGGTTTGTGGTTACAACGGAAGCTTGTACCCGTTACTATGATGACAAAGAACAAATTGCACCGGAAATCGTAGATGAAATTTTTGCTTACCTGTCTAAACTTGAGGAGATTTCGGGTAAAAAATTCGGCGACCCGGCCAACCCGCTGTTGGTTTCGGTCCGTTCCGGTTCCCGCGCTTCGATGCCCGGGATGATGGATACGATTTTGAATCTGGGGTTAAACGATGTGGTGGTCGAAGGATTTGCGGCATTGACCAACAATCCGCGTTTCGCTTTTGATTCGTATCGCCGGTTCATCCAAATGTTCTCGGATGTCGTTATGGATCTTCCGAAACACAATTTCGAACATATCATCGATGAGATGAAACATGAAAAAGGCGTGAAGCTCGATACCGAGTTTACAGCCGATGATTTAAGAGAAATGGTCGTCCGTTTTAAAGCGTATTTCCGCGAGCATAAAGGGTTTGATTTCCCCAATGATCCGCGTGCGCAGCTGATCGAGTCGGTCACGGCCGTGTTCCGTTCATGGAACAACCCGCGTGCGATCTACTATCGCCGGATGAATGACATTCCTTCCAACTGGGGAACGGCTGTCAACGTTCAGATGATGGTATTCGGTAACATGGGTGATGATTGCGGTACCGGCGTTGCCTTTACCCGTAACCCGTCGACCGGTGAAAACAAGCTGTATGGTGAATTCTTGATGAATGCCCAGGGGGAAGATGTCGTTGCGGGTATCCGTACACCGAAGACCATCGATGAACTGAAAGACATCATGCCTCATGCGTATGATCAGTTTGTTGAAATCTGTGACCGTTTGGAACATCATTACAGAGACATGCAGGATATGGAGTTTACCATTGAACGCGGAGAATTGTTTATGCTTCAGACGCGTAACGGCAAGCGTACTGCGGCCGCCGCACTGAAAATTGCGGTTGATTTGGTTGAAGAAGGACTGATTACAAAAGAACAGGCCGTCCTTCAGGTCGATCCGAAGCAGTTGGATGCTTTGTTGCATCCGACCTTTGATCCGGCTGCTCTGAAAGCTGCCACTCCGGTCGGTTCGGCATTGCCGGCATCTCCGGGTGCTGCTACCGGTAAGATCGTCTTTACGGCAGAAGATGCCGTTGAGTGGACCAACCGCGGTCAGAAAGTTATTTTGGTTCGTTTGGAAACTTCTCCGGAAGACATTGAAGGTATGCACGTTTCGCAGGGTATCCTGACGGCACGCGGCGGTATGACATCGCATGCGGCAGTCGTTGCCCGCGGTATGGGTACCTGCTGTGTTTCCGGTTGCGGTGATATTAAGTTTACAAGCAAAAAATCGTTTACACTGGGCGGCAGAACGTTCAATGAAGGCGATGATCTGTCGTTGGATGGTTCGACCGGGTTGATCTACGGAGAAGCCATCAGAACCGTTCCGGCGTCGATTACCGGGGACTTCGGTACGTTGATGGGTTGGGCCGATGAGTTCCGTACCCTGAAAGTCCGTACCAATGCCGATACGCCGAAGGATGCCCGTCAGGCTGTCTTGTTTGGTGCTGAAGGTATCGGTCTGGTCCGTACCGAGCATATGTTCTTTGAGGGTGACCGTATCAAAGCCATGCGCGAGATGATCGTTTCGAAAACTGAAGAACAGCGTCGCAAAGCATTGGCTAAATTATTGCCGATGCAGCGTGAGGACTTTGAAGGCATTTATGAAGCGATGGAAGACCGTCCGGTCACGATCCGTTATCTGGATCCGCCATTGCATGAATTCTTGCCTACGGAAGAAGCCGATATCGTGGCTTTGGCAGCTGAAATGAAACTGGAAGTCGCCGAGCTGAAAAATGTTATTTCTTCTTTGCATGAGTTCAATCCGATGATGGGTCATCGCGGATGCCGTCTGGCCGTTTCTTATCCGGAAATCGCTGAGATGCAGACGCAGGCTGTCATCGAAGCTGCGATCAATGTAAGCAAGAGACATCCGGAGTGGGAATTACTGCCGGAAATCATGATCCCGTTGGTCGGTGAACTTCGTGAGTTGAAGTATGTAAAAGACATCGTCGTTCGCGTGGCCGATGAGCTGATCGCTAAAAGCGGGGTCAATCTGAAATATTTGGTCGGTACGATGATCGAAATCCCGAGGGCAGCTTTGCTGGCAGATGAGATTGCTACGGAAGCTGAGTTCTTCTCCTTCGGTACCAATGACTTGTCACAGATGACCTTTGGTTTCTCTCGTGATGATGCCGGTAATTTCCTGTCGCATTATTATGAAAAGAAGATCTACGAACAAGATCCGTTTGCCCGTCTGGATCAGCACGGTGTCGGTAAACTCGTTTCACTGGCAACCAAGCTGGGTAAAGGCGCCCGTCCGGATTTGAAGGTCGGTGTGTGCGGTGAGCATGGCGGCGATCCAAGTTCGATCAACTTCTTCCATAACGCCGGTTTGTCTTACGTTTCGTGTTCTCCGTTCCGTGTACCGATTGCCCGTTTGGCAGCGGCTCACGCAGCGTTGAAAGCGAAAAAATAATCCTACTAAACTGTACCTTCGGGTACAGTTTTTTATTTTGCTTGATTATATGGTGCGGGTTGACTATGATTGAGTTGGAGGACTTGCTATGAAACTAACTGTGGGAACGTATACGAAGAGGGAAAGCCGGGGCATATATACTCTGGAGTTACATGATAAGCTTTGGCATCTCAATCTGATCCATCAGATCAGTAACCCTACCTATCTTTCACGGATGAAAGATACATTGTTTACGGTGGTCAGTGAAGGGGATAAAGGCGGGATTGCGGCAATTCAGGCGTCTGAACCGGTCGATCAGTTTTTAGAAGACGGGGCAGCACCTTGCTATGTGTCCGTCATTAAGGACCGAAATGTCGTGATGAGCGCAAACTATCATAAGGGCTGTGTCGATGTGTTTACCTTTGACGGGAAACTAAACCATATTCAGAAGATCGAGTATGTCGCCGGGTCGAAGGCGCATTATATCGAGTACAATGCCCGGTACAATCTGGTGTTTGTGTGTGATCTGGGTCTTGAGGCCATTTATGCTTATACGATCGGAAAGGACAATAAACTTTCGTTTTTACATCATTACCGCTGTGAAAAGGGAAGTGGTCCGCGCCACTTGGTCGTGCATCCCGAAGAGCCGTACGTCTATGTTCTGACGGAGTTAAGCAGTGAACTGCTCGTGTTGAAACTGGATAAAAACGGGTTTGAACTGATGAGCAAAAAGAGTCTGCTTCCTGAAGGACAGGATCAGAAGAAGTGGGGAGCAGCGATCCGTATCACACACGACGGAAACTTCATTTACACGTCCAATCGCGGCCACGATTCGATCAGTGTGTTTGAAACACTGGAATACGGAAGGTTTGTCCGGATGATTCAAAACGTTTCATCCGAAGGCATTCAGCCGAGAGACTTTGCGCTCAGCGCAGATGAGGATTTTTTGGTGGTCGGTAATCTGGATTCCGATTCTCTGACCTTGTTTAGCCGGAATAAGCAGAGTGGTTTGCTCACCTTGATGCAAAGAGACTTTAAAGTCCCAGAACCCTGTTGTATTTTGTTTGATTAGTGGATTTTATCGGGATTTCGCAAAGAAATCCTTTTATTTTTCACAAATTCTAACCATTTTCTAACCGGTTGATGATATGGTATAGTCACAAAAACACCGGGGGGCCATGACTTTTGGGATTATCTGGACGCTTTTCCCAAAAGGAGCCAGTAGCGTAACCGACCAGCAGATTTTGTTGTGTCGGTTTTATTTGGTGGGGGAAGGAGGAATGAAACGCGATTTTCCATTGAATATGTAGGGGAAATTCATGATGAGCATATGCTCAAGGGAGGATCAGTATGTTTCGTATCATAAAGAAGTTCACGACAGTGTTGTTATCCATTATGTTGTTGTTTTTTGGTGTTCATGGTGTAGGGGCGGATGTACTTGAGTATACTGATGGACTATCAGTGATTGCGGGCAATGAGATCAATTTTGGAAACGTGGAAGTTGGTGTATCAAAAACGGTTTCTGTTCAGTTAAGAATTCAACGTAGAGGAAATTCCGACAAAGATGTTTTTATTGGGGGTTCTGAAAGTATTATTAGTGTGAGTTTCGGAAGCATCTTATCGCCTTTAGCTCTTGAAACCGTGAAAAATACTATTGAATTACCGAGCAATTGGAGGACACTGAGCAATAACACTTTAAGTAGTGATTATGTTAGTTTTAAACTGACAGTTATTCCGACTGAAATTGGTGAAAAGTCACAAGTAGTTCAGTTTTCTGCAACAGGTAAAAACTATGAAGATCCGACAAAACCATTTACCGTTAACGAGAACATAACAGTAAGATGGAATGGCTATTCAACTACACCTGTAGATAATCAGGCTCCGACAGGAAGCATCCTGATCAACAGTGATGCTGAGTTCACCAACAACCAAAATGTAATTTTATCGCTCAGTGCATTGGATAACATTGCGGTAACAGGCTACAGAATCGCATTGGGCAATGATGCTTCCGAAGCTGCTACTGTTGCTGTTGATCCGGGCGTGACACCGTTTAGTTTGGATGTTCCGTTTGAGTTACCGGTTGGGGACGCAACGAAATCCGTCGCGGTACAATATCGCGATAAAGACGGTAACTGGTCAGACAATTATGTAGATTCAATCGTGCTCGATCAGACAAAACCGACGTTAGTCTGGGGAACACCGGTTTCGTTACCAAATTTGAAAGGCTGGAACAACAGCGAAGTATCATTAAGTTTTACCGTAGATGACAATTTATCCGGAGTTGATTCTGTATCCAAATTAAGTCCGATTGTCTTTGATCTGGAAGGTGCGAATCAATCAGTGAAAGTGGTTGTTACCGATAAAGCCGGTAACTCTGCTGAGTTTACATCCGCAGTTTTCAATCTTGATTTTACAAAACCGACGGGAAGTATTCTGATCAATGGCGGGGCAATATACACCAATAAATTGGATGTTCTTCTGGCCCTTCTTGCTTCGGATATCAATGGGATCGTTGCCTATCAAATCAACGGCGGGGATATCATCGAAGTAGATCCTGCTCAAAATGAGTTCGATAAAGACTTTGATTTTACTCTTTCTGCCGGTGATGGTGTCAAGACTGTCTCCATTAAGTATAAAGATATTGCGGATAACTGGTCAGAATTATATGAAGATACAATCATTCTCGACCAAACCGCTCCAAGCGGCAGTATTTTAATCAATGGTACCGCACTGTATACCAAAGATCTGTCCGTAAAGCTTAGTTTGAATGCGAATGATAATTATGAAGTGGTTGCTTATCGTATCGCAAATGGTGAAGACGCATCTTTGGGTGTTGAAGTAGCCATTATGTCAACCGATGATTTTAGTAAAGTTGTGGATTGGGATCTGCCATCGGGTGATGGTGTTAAAAAAGTCTCGGTACAGTATAAGGATGCGGCCGGTAACTGGTCAGAAAACTTCACCGATGAGATTACCTTAGATCAGACGGCGCCTGAACTGACTTTTGGTGCATTCAATCCCACAGCGAATATTTACGGCTGGAATAACACCGATGTCTCCTTGAGTTTCTCGACATATGATGCGACTTCCGGTGTTGCTACCGTATTCCCGGAAAGTCCGTATGTATTTACCGCAGAAGGTGCCGGCCAAACTGTTAAAGTGAAAGTCACAGACCATGCCGGGAATGAAGCCGAATTTACTTCCGGTGCGGTCAATATTGATAAAACAGCTCCGACCATCAATTCCGTATCTGTTACTCCGGGATTGGTACCGGTGGGAACCGTAGTTACTTTCAGTGTTGATGCTTTCGATGAGCTTGCCGGATTGGCAAAAATCGAGTATCGCATGGATGGTGGCAACTGGTTTGTAATGGTTGGCGGAGTTGCGTCATTTACTCCGGAAGCAGCTTATGTCCATGAAATCGAGTTTAGAGTTACCGATAAAGCAGACAATGTCACGATGTCCGACAAGCAATTGCTGGTCGTGTTTGATCCCGATGGCGGTTTTGTCACCGGTGGCGGCTGGATCATGTCTCCGCAAGGTGCATATGCAAAAGATCCGACACTGACTGGAAAAGCAAACTTCGGATTCGTATCGAAGTATCTTAAGGGAGCCAACGTTCCGACGGGCAACACTCAGTTTGTGTTCAGTGCCGGCGGATTAAACTTCCATAGTACAAGTTACGAATGGTTGGTCATTTCCGGTTCGAAAGCTCAGTACAAAGGGTATGGGGTTCTCAATGGCGAATCAGGATATCAGTTTATGTTGACTGCGACCGATGGTTCCGTCGATCTGTTCAGAATCAAAATCTGGAAGACATCGACCGGAGAAATCATTTATGACAATCAGATGGGAAGCAGTGATTCATCTGAACTTACAACCCAGTTGGGTGGCGGCAGTATCGTTATCCACGTACCTCCAAAGAAAAGATAATTCAGATAAGGGAACTTGAAAAAGTTCCCTTTTTTTTATTTCGGTGTTGACATCTGAGAAAATCAGTGTATTATTGTATTAGGTACTTAATACAGTAATACAGAAAGGAGTACGCATGGATATCTTTGAGTCAACCAAACCGATTTATCTTCAAATCATGGATCTGATCAAAAAAGAGATCGCTACCGGTAAACTACCGCCCGGAAGCCAGATGGCCAGTGTCCGGGAGTTGGCGATGAAATATCAAGTCAATCCCAATACCGTTCAGCGCGCGCTGAGCGAGCTTGAGCGTGAAGGTTTGGTCAGAAGCGATCGGACGATCGGACGGTTTGTCAGTGAACAGTCCGATACAGTGACTTTGTTAAAGGATCAGCTGTTAAATGAAGTGATCGGGGAGTTTATTAAAAAGGTTAAAGAATTGTCCATTGAACCGGATGATGTGTGTCAGTTGATTAAAAAGTATTTATTAAGGGAGGAAAAGGAACGATGATTGAAATCAAGCATGTAAGTAAGAACTATGATAAGACCCAGGCACTGATCAATGTCAGTCTGGATTTACCGTCAGGGCGGATCATTGGACTGTTGGGTCCTAACGGATCGGGTAAAACGACGATGATCAAGATTCTGAATGGTCTATTAAGAGATTTTCAGGGAGAAGTTTTGATTGACGGGCAACCGATAGGAGCTCACAGTAAGTCACTGATCAGTTATCTGCCGGATGTAAACTATTTCGCAAATTGGATGAACGGGGAGATGGCCGTACGACTGTTTAAGGATATGTATGAGGATTTCGATGAACCGCGCTTCCGTGAACTGATGGGCAAGCTGAAACTGGATACCAAACAGTCGATGAAGAAGATGTCGAAGGGAATGAAAGAACGGTTTCAACTGGCCTTGACCATGAGCCGTCGGGCAAAGATCTATATATTGGATGAGCCGATCGGCGGGGTCGATCCGGCCGCAAGAGAACTGATCCTCAATACGATTTTGGATAATTATGCACCGGAGTCGCTGGTATTGATTTCCACCCATCTGATTGCGGATATTGAGAATATTTTTGATACCGTGATCTTCCTGAAAGAAGGGGAAGTCGTGTTATTTGATGATGTGGAGAAAGTTAGGGAGAAAGAAGGCAAGTCGATCGACGAGCTGTTTAGGGAGGTATTCAGATGCTAAGAAAATTAGTTAAACACGACATATTGTCGACCTACCGCGATTTTGCGGGATTATATATGGGTATGTTTGCATTTGCGCTTTTAGCCGCCGTATCGATCAACATGGATCAAAGAGGGGTTTTGTTGGGCATTTCGATATTTACCCTTACCGGATTTTCGTTGGCTACCGCGATCGTCACCTTTGTGTCGATCATCCGTTTATTCAGTAAACGGATGTTCTCAACTGAAGGTTATCTAACACTGACCTTGCCGGTCACGCATAAGCAAACGGTTTTGGCGAAACTTCTGACCGGAGCATTCTGGTCGATGATGACATCTCTGATGTTTGCTTTGGTAGGTGCAATACTGGCGGGAAGTGTTTGGCTGTCAATTGCGGATCGCTTATTGTTTGAAGGTTACACCTGGCCGCAGCTTTGGAACATGGTCATGGAAACCGGGATCATGCGCGTCCTTACATCCGGAATTCTGATGGGCATACCGCTGGGGATCATGGAAATGTTCTACTCGCTGATTATTTTGTTAGCTGTCATCGTCTTTGTAAATACAAGTTATGTCAAGAAGAACAAGACAGCAATCGGAATCCTGGTGTTTCTGGCTGTAAATATGTTCCTCAACTCGATTCGGACGAACTTTATCGCAGGTCCGGTCTCAGTCGATGAGCTGAACATCCGGATTTTACCGAATATGCGCGTTATCCCACAAGTTCTGGCTATACTGCGCGGATTTGAGTACGAGATCAACTGGTTACAGTACGGGGGATTGATCGTATTCTATGTGATTGTCCTTGCGGGATTTGGCTATCTGACCATTTGGCTGTTAAATCATAAACTTGAACTCGAGTAGCTTCGGCTACTCTTTTTTTGTGATTTGTTCATCAAGCTCTTAAAATGAAAGCGCTTTTATGGTAAAATCACAGTGAACCATAAAGGAGAATGAATCATCATGATAGTGGGTAGTGTTAAGGAAATCAAAAAGCATGAGTATCGGGTCGGACTGACCCCACCGCATGTACACAGTTACGTTGCGGCCGGACATACCGTGCTGATTCAGTCATTGGCAGGTGAGGGAAGCGGTTATTCCGATGCGGAGTACGCGGCTGCCGGTGCAACGGTTTTATCTTCAGCTGCAGAAGTCTGGGAAAAAGCCGAAATGATCGTTAAGGTCAAAGAACCGTTGAAAGCTGAATATGATTTGATGCGTGAAGGGCAAATCCTGTATACGTATCTGCATTTGGCAGCGGATAAGGATTTGACCGATGCCCTGATGGCAAAAAAAGTCAAAGGGGTCGCTTATGAAACGATTACCGATAAATACGGCGGATTGCCGTTGTTAAAACCGATGAGTGAAGTGGCCGGACGTTTGAGCGTTCAGGAAGGGGCGAAGTATCTGGAAAAACCTTTCGGCGGTCGCGGTGTCCTGTTGGCCGGGGTTCCGGGAGTTCCAAAGGGGAAAGTCGTTATTATCGGCGGGGGAACCGTGGGTACCAATGCGGCGAAGATTGCGATCGGCATGGGTGCGGATGTAGCGATTTTGGATAAAAATATCCGTCGTCTTGAAGAGTTGGACAATTTGTTTGGATCTTCCATTCAGACGTTATATAGCACGGACGCTCTGGTTGAATCACAATTGGAAAGTGCCGATCTGGTCATCGGGGCCGTTTTGATCCCCGGTGCATCGGCTCCGAAAGTCATAAAAAGAGATATGCTGAAGCGCATGCGTAAAGGCTCAGTTATTGTGGATGTCGCGGTCGATCAGGGCGGATGCTGTGAAACGACCCATGCGACCTATCATGATGAACCCACGTACATTGTGGATGATGTCGTTCATTACTGTGTCGCCAATATGCCCGGTGCCACCCCGCGTACTTCGACTCAGGCGCTGACCAATGCAACCTTGAGCTATGGTCTGATGCTGGCGAAATACGGTCTGGAAAAGGCTTGTGCAATGGATGAGCATTTGGCACGGGGTGTCAATACGTATGACGGTTATATTACCTGTGCGGAAGTAGCGCAGGCCTTTGGATATAAGAGTGTTGAACTGATCAAAGTGATCAGATAAGGAAGGTGAGATGATGTTGGCATTTACACCGCCGACCAGTGGAACCCTCATCATGGTTTCCATGGCCGCCTCTGCATTTGCTTTGGTGTTGCTGGGGATCAGAAGAAGTAAAAAAGGCAGAAAATAAGGAACAAAGGGCACAAATCGTGCCCTTTGCCTTTGTGTGAAATCGGTGTATAATAAAAACTATGAGTGGAGGCAGGTCATGTTTCATATTGCCGATGTAAAAAAATTCCGATTCTGTCCGCGTTTCTTCTGGCTTCACAACAACGGTCAGCCCTTGCCGAGAATTCAGTTTGTACGCATGGAAGAAAAGATGACGGAACTTGCAAAAGAAAAACTGAATATAACATCTTTTTTTATGGGTCAGCGCGGCGATGGTAACGAGGTTTTCCAACAGGGCTTTTTATCTCAGGACTGGGGTATCAATGTCCGCATGGAAGCCAAACATTTGCGTATCAAAGTGCCGCTGATGCACAAAACCGATGACGGATATGATATTTACTTTACCTATCTGGGCGGTAAGCCGCGCGGTGATGATGTCCGATACTATTCCGATCAGATCTGGGTCATGATGGAACTTGGGATCATGGTCCGGGACATTTACGTAATTCATCTCAATCCGGAGTACGTCCGGGAAGAGCTGCTTGATATCGATCAGTGTTTAAGCGTTGCGACGCATTTTTATACAAGCAAAGGAATACCTTCCCATCTGATTACCGATGCGGTGTTTGAGCATGTGCAGGGGTTGTCTTCCACGCTGGAAGAAATGGTGAAGGTTCACCAGGATACCTTGCCGGAAGCCATAAAACTGCCGCGATGCTACCGCCGGCAGAAGTGCGGCTATTATCATCAGTGCTTTCCGGATGAGCAATCCGAAGATCATGACAGTATCTGGACCTTAGTCAACAGTGCCAATAAGTCAGATTTGGTCCGACGAGGTATATTCAAGCTCGATCAGATTGAAGGGGATATGATTGAGGGCGATCGGGTCCAGTATGCTCAGATCATGGCGGCCAGAAACAACGGTTTGTTTTTTGACCGGCTGGCCTTGACCAACTGGATGTCCAAAGTACAGACACCGATTTCATTTCTGGATTTTGAGTGGGACTTGTATGCGATCCCGCCTTATCCCGGCATGCGTCCGATGGAAGTACTGCCGTTTCAGTATTCATTGCATATGCTTGCAGAAGACGGGTTGAAACATGAGCAGTTTCTGGGGGTCGGTGACTGCCGGCTGGAGTTTATCGAGAACTTACTGCGTGACATCCCATCCGAAGGTACGGTGTTTGCCTATAATGCCGATGGGGCGGAAAAACTGCGCCTTCTTGAGTTGGCTCGGCAGTTTCCTCAGTATAAAGAACCGCTTCATTCGCTTGCTGAACGTCTGATCGACCTGGCCCAGCCGTTGTTTATGGGGCTTTACTACGATATTCGTTTAGGCGGGGCGTTCACTCTCAAGAAAGTCATTGAAGTTATAAATCCCCAATTTGCTTACGGTAATCTGATGATTCAGCACGGATTAAATGCGGTGGAACTGTGGCGGAAAGCCGATATCAGTGACACCTTAAGCGAACAGTTGCGTCAGGACCTGTTTGCGTATTGTAAGCGTGATACTGAAGCGATGGTCGAATTGTTCCAATATTTACGAAATTTGGTGAAATGAGTGTGTATTTCACCATTTTTCTTTTCTATTTGATAAAATGGATGTAAGAGGTGATGGGTATGCCCAATGTGATTACCCACGGACTATGTGCCAACCAAACGCTGAAGCGACTAGAGGTTTCAGCGGTAAAAGACGCGATTGCGAAATACCCGCAGGCGTATCTGTTTGGCAGTAACGGTCCGGATTTTTTATTTTACTATAATGCCTGGCCTTGGATGGATCAGAAGGAAAACCTTCGTATCGGTGAGTTTGGTGAAATGATGCATCGGTCGAAAATCAATGAGTTTACTGATGCGATGGTAAACAAAGCAATGACCCTGACCAATCAGGCGAAAGAAATATTCACATCGTTTATCGCCGGATATCTGACGCACTGGTCGCTGGATACGATCGCACATCCCTTTGTGTTCTACCGTTCGGGGAAAATTGCAGGGAACACAAAGTACTGGCATTTCCGTTTCGAATCAATGTTGGATACATTGATGGTCAAGGAAGTGTTCAAGCTGGATCTCGCAAAATATCCGACCAAGAACTTCATGAAGTTATCTTCTTTGGAAAAGAAGGTCATAGCTTCAGGTGTCAGTGAAACTTTTACGAATGTTTATAAGGAAGAAATGAAAGCGCAAGAGGCGATCCGATGCATGAAACATGCTTATGGTGTCCTACATATCTTGTTTGATCCCCATAACCGATGGTTTGGCTGGGTTCAGAAGTTTGAAGAAAAAAAAGGGTATCTTTGGAAGTTTTCCAGTCACATCGTCATTGGCGAGCCGGACAGAGAATATGATGTATTGAACAGAAATCATTCGATATGGAAGAATCCGACCGACCCTGATTCAGTGTATACCGAGAGTTTTACGGAACTGTTTGATCAGGCCGTCGAACGGGCAGTTGAGGCTATCAGTCAGTTTGAACTGATGCTCAATAAAAAAGCCGTCTCGATGAAAGATGTCATGCAAGACAGGCAGTTCAATACCGGAACCAATGACGGAAAAAAGATGGTCATATTTGATTCGATTTATGAAAAAAGCGGGGATTTTTCCCGCTAATATAAGTATAGCAGTTATTATTGGCTTAGAAAAGACTGATTTTTCGCAAAGAAACGTCATATAATTAAAAAAAGGAGGATGATGTTATGCGAGTAAACATTCACGGCAAAAACTTAACGATTACAGAGGCGATGTATCAACGGGTGGACAAGAAACTCTCATTTCTTGAGAAGTACTTCAACATTGACGAAGATACGACGGCCAATGTGGTCGTGCGGGTGTTCCCGACAGGGTTGAAACTGGAGATCACGATTTTGACCAAAGTCGGCTACCTTCGTGCAGAAGTCGTACATGAAGACTTCTATGCAGCTGTGGATCTGGCGATGGACAAACTGGAAGATCAGATTCGCCGACAAAAAACCCGATTATCGCGACGTCACAGAGAGAAGTTGGCCTTAGCTTTCTTAAAACAAAATGAACCGGTGGTGGAGCCGCCTGTCAAGGAAAAGGAAATTCCGGTTCGCACCAAGACCATTGCCGCCCAACGGATGGACTTGGATGAAGCCATCATGCGTATGGAAATGTTGGGACACTCGTTCTTTATTTACACAGACAGCGAATCCGATGCCATTGCGGTCGTTTATAAACGTAATGACGGGGGTTACGGACTGTTGGAGACCGAGCCGGCAGAGTAATTTCAAGGGAGAAGAAATTCTCCCTTTTGATTGGGAAAATTTCGTTGACAAGATAACTTTTATGTTATAATAATGACAATGTGGAGGCGATGATATGAGTTTCAAAGATAAACTGAAGAATTTCATTAACCCGGTAGAAGAAGACGAGGTTCTCGAACTTTCGCCAGAGGAAGCCCGCATAAGCGAGTATGAAAAGCCGAAGAACAAAAATATATCAAAGATTCCGGCCGATACCAAAATGGTGTTGTTTGAACCACGATCCTTTGATGAAGCGGAAGAAGTGGCCCGTCACTTAAAAGGAAAACGTGCAGCCGTTGTCAACCTGCACCGTCTTCCCAGAGAATACTCACAGCGTTCGATCGATTTTCTGACTGGCGTCGTGTTTGCTTTGGATGGCACGATTCAGAAAATCGGGCATAATGTCATTTTATGTACCCCGGCGGATATTGGGGTCAGCGGTGAGATCCGCTTTGATGCGGAAGACGAATAAGTTAACGAAATGAGGGATTGTACGTGAGTGAAGCTTCAGCAAACCGGTTCAGAGTACTCAAACAGGGCTATGACCGTTTTGAGGTTGACC
>DDYT01000026.1 GCA_002348095.1 Erysipelotrichaceae bacterium UBA2227
TGGCGTGAATCAGGATGGTACCGCGGTCAAACGTTCCTGTCAGGGACGTTTTTTTATTTAGAAAAGAGAGGGATTGTATGAAAGAGATCACACAAGTCAAAGAAGCCGGATTGGTGGCCATTGCCCAAAGTTCGGATCTGAATCAGCTGACCCTGGTACGTAATGAGTATTTGAGTAAAAAAGGTCTGGTCGCTTCCTTGATGGGCGCGATGAAAGATTTGGATGCCAGTCAGCGTCCTGCCTACGGGGCCTTAGTCAATGACTGCAAAGAAGCGTTGGAGGCTGCCCTGAAAGAAAAGCAGGAAGTGNNTACAGCAGTTGGCTCTGCAAGAAAAAATGGCCAAGGACTGGATCGACATCACGTTACCGTCTACCCGTTTTCCAGTCGGTAATCTGCATCCGCTGACCTTGGTTCAGCAGGAAATCGAAGATATTTTCCGCTCGATGGGCTATCAGGTCGTCGAAGGCCCGGAAGTTGAGTTGGATCTGTACAATTTTGAACGCGCCAACATCCCGGCCGATCATCCGGCCCGCGATANNATATGCAGGATACCTTTTATGTGGATGCGCAGTGGCTCTTGCGCACCCACACCACAGCCATTCAGACGCGCACTTTGGAGAAATCGGCGTCTTCATTACCGATCAAAGTCGTCTGTCCGGGAAAGGTTTATCGGCGAGATGACGATGATGCGACTCACAGTCATCAGTTTACGCAGATCGAAGGGTTGGTCGTCGGAGAAAATATCACTTTGGCTGATTTAAAAGGAACCCTTCAGCTTCTCGCAAAGTCGATGTTTGGGGAGGCAAGGGTCATACGTTTCCGGCCCAGTTATTTCCAGTTCACCGAGCCCAGCGTCGAGGTGGATGTGTCCTGCCATATATGCAACGGCAAGGGCTGTAATGTATGCAAAGGCTCCGGTTGGATTGAAATCCTGGGTGCCGGCATGGTGCATCCCCATGTGCTGGAAATGGCAGGGATCGATGGGGTGAAGTATACCGGGTTTGCCTTTGGTCTGGGCGTAGAGCGGGTTGCGATGCTGAAATACGGTATCGATGACATCCGTCACTGCTATATCAACGATGCCCGTTTCTTGCGCTTGTTTAAGCGCTTTGAGTAGGAGGAAACCCATGAAAGTAAGTAAAAAATGGCTGAACGATTATGTCAGCATTGAAGATATATCTTCGCAGGAGTTGGCGGAGCGGCTGACGGTTGCCGGACTGGAAGTCGAAGGCATCGAGCGGCTGGCNNTATTGACTTGTCAGCGCCATCCGGATTCCGATCATTTGAGCATCACGACGGTCAATCTGGGCGAGCAAGTCGAACAGATCGTCTGCGGTGCACCCAACATAGCCCAAGGTCAAAAAGTTATCGTGGCCCGATTGGGTGCCGAATTACCAAAACTGACGATCAAAAAAGCGGTTGTACGGGGTGTGGAATCCAACGGTATGATCTGTTCGCTCAATGAACTGGGTGTGGATGAGAAGTTTCTCAGTCCCAACTCCGGGGAAGGCATCGAGGTTTTGGGTGATGATGCTATCGTCGGTGATGATCCGTTGGTTTATCTTGGACTGGATGATGAGATCCTGGATGTCAAACAGACACCTAACCGGGCGGATTTCAATGCGATGTGGAACATCGCTAAAGAAGTCGGTGCGATATTCAACCGGCCGGTCAACTGGCCGGAGTGTCCTTGTGCGGATTCCATCGGAAAGCCTTCGGACTTGCGGGTGGGATCGACAACATCGGGGTGCACGCATTTCATTGGGAAAGTGATCAATCAGCTGACGGTCCAAGAGTCGCCGCGCTGGTTAAAAGAGCGTCTGATGGCCGGTGGAGTAAAGCCGATCAACAATGTCGTTGATATATCCAACTTCGTCATGATGGAAACCGGTCAGCCGTTGCACTTCTATGACTTGGCTAAGATGTCTGTCAGGGAAATAACAGTGATGGACGGACGAGCCGGCAAAATGGTCGCATTGGATGAAAATGAGTATGAACTTTTGGACAGTGATTTGGTCATCACTTCAGATAACAAAGTCATCGGTATTGCGGGGGTCATGGGTGGGGATGATTCGAAAATCGATGAATCAACGACCGGGATCATCATCGAGGTTGCCGGTTTCTCACCGGTGTCGATTCGAAATACTTCGCGTCGTTTGGATTTGATTACGGAAGCTGCTTCACGTTTTACCAAAGGCATTGAGCCCTTAGCACCTTTTAAGGCCATCGATCGGGCGCTTTCGTTACTGATTGAATGGGCCGATGCGAGTGATATCGAAGAAACCGTAACATATGGCGATGTTGTTTATCAGGACCGTAAAGTACAGGTGTCATTAAGTCATGTCAATGCCCTGTTGGGCACGTCGCTTTCGATGGAAGAAGTCGTGGATGCATTGGCGCGTCTGCACTTGTCTCCTGCGGTGGAGGGCGATGTAATCACGACCGTGATCCCTTCTTTCCGCACCGATCTTGTGATCGCACAGGATCTGATCGAAGAGGTCATCCGAATCGTCGGCTATCATCGCATAGAAGCGACCTTACCGTTAATGCCTCAGACGATCGGATTGCTTAATGATCAGCAGATCAAGCGTCGCAGCATTCAGAAACTGCTGACCTCGTTAGGATTGCAGGAAATCGTTTCATATACGTTAGTAAAAGAATCGTTGTTGGATGGGGTATTGCCGATGGCTGATCCGATTGCCTTGGCTTCGCCGCTTTCGGAAGACCGTAAATTCGTCCGAAACAATCTGTCACTGAGCGTTTTGGATGTCGTGGCTTATAATCAGGCGCATAAGAATGAGAATTTCAATGTGTTTGAGTGTTCACAGGTGTATGGCAAAGCCGGTTCGCAGTGGCGCCTATGTATTGCACTGAGCGGACAACTGCTGGGCAGTCTGTGGTCAAAACAAGTAGTGAACGCGGATTTTTACGCGCTGAAGGGATTGCTTGAGACCGTGTTTGCTCAATTGGGCTATGAGGGAAGCCGTCTGCGACTGTCCCGCAATGAAATGGATCTCAAGAATTTCCATCCGCATCGCAGTGCCGTTTTGAGTATGGGCAAAGATGTTTTGGCCGTTTTCGGTGATGTTCATCCTCAGACAGCCAAACAGTTTGGTGTTAAAAATATCGTGTTGGCTGAAGTGTTCTTAGATGTGCTTTTGGATCAGTCGCCGGCAAAAATAAAGTTTGCACCGATCAACAAATATCCCAAAGTCGTGCGTGATGTGGCATTGATTGCGGATGGCAAACTGGAAGTCGAATCACTAATTACGGTGATAAACCGGACCGGCAAGCCGTTGGTACAGTCGGTCGATGTATTTGACGTATTTACTTCCGAAGATCTGGGACCGGATAAAAAGTCCGTAGCACTCTCGATTTGTTATCAGGGAAAAGACCGTACGCTGACGGAACAAGATATTTCTTTGGTACATACGAAAATAGTGGAGCAGCTCGCCAAAGCCGGGGCGGTATTACGATGAAAGGATGGGCATTGGTGACCGGAGCTTCTTCCGGGATCGGACGGCAGTTAGCCATTGATTTGGCGAAAGCCGGATATGCAAGTATCCTTTTGGCACGCCGGGAAAGTGCGTTGCTTGAATTACAAAAAGAAATCAGCGAGAAATATCAGATTCATTGTCTGGTTTTGCCGTTGGACTTGGCGGCAGAAAACAGTACCGAGACCATCGTTAGCTTTCTGAAGTTGCATGATGTTTCTGTTTCAGTATTGATCAATAATGCCGGATTTGGCGATCATTCACCGTTTGAAGAAGCCGACATCAAGAAACTGACAGCGATGATCAATTTGAACTGTACCAAACTGGTCGAACTGACCCATGCGATGATTCCGCTGATGCCCAAGGGCTCGTATATCATGAACGTGGCTTCGCTGGCCGGATTTATGCCCGGCCCGCTGATGACGGTATACTATGCGACCAAGGCGTTTGTCCTGTCGTTTTCTCAGGCCATACACACAGAACTTTTGCCCCTGAAGATTTCTTCCAGTGCTCTGTGTCCGGGACCGGTCCATACGGAGTTCGGTAAGGTGGCTTCGACGGGGGGGATTGGTGCGTTTGATACGATTTCCGCACAAAATGTCGAGGAGGTTTCAGCGCTGGCACTTAAGCAGATGTTTAAGCGCCGTCAGGTCATTCTGACTCATCCGACACACAATGCCGTGGTGTTTTTACTGCGCTTGGTTCCTCGGCATATCATCGGTCCGATCGTCTATAAGGCGCAAAGCAAACGGTTGGCTAAAAAGGAGTCGGACAAATCATCCGGTCATTAAGGGGTTTTGAGCGGATTGTAAGCATTTTTGCATCGTGCTATAATAGTTGAGTCAAAAAGGAAGGTACCAAATTATGGGAAGAGCGTTTGAAGTACGCAAGGCGGCCATGGCGAAGACCTCCGCCGCAAAAACGAAGATTTATTCACGGTTTGGCAAGGAGATTTATGTGGCGGCAAAAGCCGGGATCCCTGATCCGGAGATGAATGTCAGTCTGCGTCGCATCATTGAAAAAGCCCGGGCCAATCAGGTGCCGGCCGATATCATCAAGCGGGCGATCGAAAAGGCCAAGGGGGGCGGTGCGGAGCAGTATACCGATGTCCGTTATGAGGGTTTCGGTCCGGGGGCTTCGACTGTCGTGATCGACTGTCTGACCGACAATGTCAATCGGACATACAGTGAAATCCGCAACTGTTTCAATAAATCGAAGTCGAAGATCGGGGTTCAGGGCAGCGTATTGCATACTTATGATGCTTTGGGCATTCTTTCGTTTGTTTTTGAAGACGAGGAGAAAATGTTGGAAGCACTGATCGAACATGAGGTCGATGTCAAAGATCTTGAGTTGGAAGAGGGGCAGATGACGGTTTACGTCGAGCCGACCGATCTGTATAAGGCCAAGGATGCGGTGGAATCCGTAATTCCGGAGTGTGAGTTCAGTACATTGGAAAACACTTTGCTTCCGCAGGATTATGTGTCACTGGGCTCCGATGAGGAAAAGCAGTTGTTTGAGCGACTGATGAGCATGATCGATGAGATCGATGATGTTCAAAACGTGTATCATAACGTGATTTCAGAAGAATAAAAAATAGCGCGATGCGCTATTAAATAAGAATGACGGGACCGGCACTTTCGCGAGAAATGATGCGGTCCTTTTCGATTTTATCGAAAACGGACGCATAAATCTGAGTGGCTTTGTGTTCCATCCGCCGATAGGGAAGCGGGATCTGATTGAATCGGGATGCGACTTTGATCTCTTTTTCTTTATAAAACTGTAAAGCTTTGAGTCCCTGAGCATTGAATCCCAAGATGCGTAAGGTGTCGATGGGCGGAAGTTCTTTTACCTGTGTTTTGGTATGGTGTAACAGCAGATGGACCATGGTTCGCTGGATGCGGGCTTTGCTGTAGCGTCGGTTGACACATGCATCGATAAACGCATGAGCATCATCATGGATCATTGCCTGATTGATCAGGTGTGACTCGATACCTTCACTGACCAGAAAGACTTCACGAAGCGATTCTTTGGGCAGGGTCAGTAACATATGTTTCAATAAAGGGTAGTACAGCGTCCAATCCGGATAGACGGACTGATCCGAAAGAAAATGCATCGGGGTCATATGGCCGATCGGCCGGTGCTCTTTCAGTGCTTTTCGGATGGCCGTCGCACTGGCGATGGACGAATCGGTATCCGTGCTGTGATAACTGTTGGTGCGTTGGATGGTGTGAGGGGTTATGTGAAAGTGCATGGCTGCACGGCAGTAGCCGATACCCAAAATATCATTGGGATCGTACTCGCCGGATAAAAGTCCGAGGGCTTTGGGATAGCTCAGTCCGGTGCGCATGCTCTCTTTGAGTCCGTCGATGCTTATGTTGAGATCGGCAATTTCCTTGATGGTTTCAAGGTCGTTGGATTCACTGCCGAAAACGATGTCTGTTACCTGTGCCAAGGCCAAAATTTCCACGGATTTAAAGGCAAAGGTCTGGGCACTTTGAGTCGCGTAGGCGATCGGCAGTTCGATGACCAGGTCGACGCCATGACGAAGGGCGGTCTCCGTGCGTGTCCATTTGTCGCAGATCGCAGGTTCGCCGCGCTGGACGAAATGGCCGGACATCACCGCAACCAAAACGTCCGGTTGGGTCAATTGCCGTGTTTTTTCGATATGATATTGATGTCCGTTGTGAAACGGGTTGTATTCGGTCACGATGCCGGTTATTTTCATGGTATCACCGCGTGTATTTTAACATATTTTCTTTGACTAATGTCAGTTTGTTTCTTATGATGAAAGAAAAGCGAGGATGAATATGGAAATCATTACTACACAATCGGAGTTTGACGGTCAGATGATCGTTTCGTCATTGTATCTGCCCGCAAATCCCAAAGCGATGGTCGTAATTTTTCATGGACTGATGGAACATCGGCATCGTTATGCGGATTTTGCGCAAAAACTGTGTGATGCGGGTTACGCGGTATTGTCACCTGATCACCGCGGGCATGGGGACAGTCCGTATGACGGTAAAATTTTCGGGTATTTCGCGGATCACAACGGCTGGGTGGTCAATGTCGAAGACTTACAGCGGATCATTTATCAGGCGAAAATCAAGACGGGGATGTTGGATATCATACTCTTTGGTCACAGTATGGGCTCACTGTTTGCGCGCAGTTACTTAAGGCGTTATGAAAACGAGCTTTCCGGTGTGTATCTGTCGGGATCTTCGGCGTATTCACCGATGGTTTATGTAGGTCAGTTATTAGCGAATCTGCTTGTTGTTTTGCGAGGGAAAAAGCCGTGTCCGCTGCTGTTTCATATGATTTTTGATGCCTTTAATAAGCCCTTTGCGCCTAACCGGACACCCTTTGACTGGCTCAGTGTGGATACGGAAAATGTTGACCGGTATATTGCCGATCCGCGCTGCGGTTTCGTATCGACTGCAAAAGGTTATCGGGATTTGTTTGACGGATTGCTCGATGTGTATAAGTCGAAGGACTGGTCGGTCATGCGTCCGATGTTACCGATTCATTTTGTGACCGGGCAGTTTGATGTACCGGCCGGATTACAAAAAGGGGTCGATTTTGCGGTGGATGCCTTAAAAAAGGAAGGTTATCGCAACTTGACTTCGAAAATCTATCCGGACGTTCGTCATGAACTTCTTCAGGAACAAAATAAAGAGCAAGTCATTCAGGATTTCTTGCTCTGGTGTGAAGATATTCTCAGTAAATAAGCCAGATCATCATTTGAAGGAAGATCCAGGCGGCGGTCAGCGGCCATTTCCATTTGGGAATGATCTGAGTGCTTAAGATAAAGACGATGGCGACGATCAGACTGATGACCCAGTCGCGGGTAGTCAGTTGAAAAAACAATGACAGAGATGACAACATAAACAGGGTCACGATGGTCAGATAGGGAACGTTCTCTTTGACAGGACGTTTTCTTTTGGCTGAAACTTTTTCGGCTTTTGTATGTTCAGGCATCCAGTTAAATGAGTATCCGTGATTTTCGGCGGTCTTTTTAAAGATATCAGCGATTTCCTGTGGGTCGAGGTAAATGTGCTTGATTTTTCCGGTCACGGTCTGATAACTGACAAACTGCTGAAATCCTTCGATGTTTGGGGCGGATTTCTGCTCTTTTCTGCTCAGAGCGTCAGAAAATTCGCTGACTTTATGAAAGTATTGCATTTCTTTCTTTTTTTCATCGATCAATATCCGAAGGGTTAGTCGTACTTTTGAAGGTTCTTCATCGCTGTTATGACAGTCAAAAAACATATCCGAGAAGATATCGCTTTTGGGATGATAAGAGCAGATGAAATTCATTTGGATCAGCTGTAATGTCAATTCTTTGATGATGGCATTTTTCGTCATGATACACCTCTGCGATTGATTTCAGTATAACACTTGGCGATTGAATGTGCATGAAAATATTAAAAAAACGGCTTGAAATATTTTTGGAATTGTGCATGATTTTTATCGTTTTTGATTGAATTTGATTTTTTGAGATTAAATTACCATTTAGTGTGTTCATTTGCAAGGTTTTGGGTTGTCGGATTGTTAATTTTCCGTTAAAATATGGTTATGAAATCGTTTACAGCGATTCTAAGGAGGAAACATGAATAGATTACTCAAAGTGATGTTAACAGCGATTTTATTGACATCCATCTTAATCGGTTGTACACCGGCTCCGAAAGTCGGCGGTGGAAAACTGGTTGTTTATTCGCCGAACTCAGACGGTGAAATCGAAGGTTTGCTTTATTATTTCGGAGATAAGTACGATGTTGAAATCGAACTTCAATCCATGGGTACCGGGGAAGTTTTATCGAAACTGACCGCTGAAAAAGAAAATCCGCAAGCTGATGTAATGTTTGGCGGTATGAACTTGGGCGTATGGACAAACAACAAAGATTTGTTCCAAGCCTACACAGCCAAAGGCGATGACAAATTGCCGGAAGGCTACAGAAACAAGACCGGATTCTTCACCAACTACTTACTGTCGGGAAGCAACCTGTTGGTCAACACTGATTTAGAAGCTCAATTGGGAATTACGATTACAAGTTATGCCGATTTGCTTAATCCGGTATTAAAAGGTAAGATCGCGATGGGCGATGCTACCCGTTCTTCCAGTGCATTTGCGCAACTGACCAACATCCTGTTAGTCAAAGGCGGTTATGACAGTGATGAAGCTTGGGATTTCGTCAGACAGCTGATGGTCCAAATGAATGGCGTCATGATCGGTTCTTCTTCGGCCGTTTACAGAGGCGTTGCTCAAGGGGAATATGTTGTTGCTTTGACTTATGAAGATCCTTCGGTCGCTTTGCTGGCTGACGGTGCTAAAAATGTCCGCGTTGTTTATCCGAGTGAAGGTGCGGTTTGGCTGCCTTCGGCTTCCGCGATCGTTGCTGGTGCTAAGAATCTTGACAATGCAAAACTGTTCCTCGATTTCCTGATTTCGGATGAAGGACAGAAAATCGTTGCCAGCCTGACCAACCGTCCGGTCAATACGACGATTACTCAGACTAATCCGTTTATGGTACCGTTTTCACAAATCAATCTGAAGTTTGAAGACATCGAATACGTCGCTTCCAAACGTCCGGAATACCAAAAGAGATTTGCTGATTTGTGGGCAGAAGTTAATAAGTAATTCGTTTACAAGTAATAAGGAGACAGAGATATGAGTGTGAACATCAAAATCCGTAATGCTGTCAAACGCTACGGTAATAATACGATTATCTCGGATCTGTCGCTGGACATCAGGGAGGGTGAATTCTTCACCCTCCTTGGTCCATCCGGATGCGGGAAAACCACGCTGTTGAGAATGATTGCCGGCTTTAATACGATCGAAGGCGGTGATTTCTATTTTAGCGAGAAGCGTATCAATGACCTAGATCCTGCGAAGCGGAATATCGGGATGGTTTTCCAGAACTATGCGATTTTTCCCCACCTTACGGTTAAGAAGAATGTTGCTTTCGGTTTGACCAACCGTAAAATCACGAAGGAACAACGGGAGATCGAAACGCAGAAGTTCTTGGAGTTGATGCAGATCGCTCAGTTTAAGGACCGTATGCCGGAAAAACTGTCCGGCGGTCAGCAGCAGCGTGTCGCACTGGCGCGCGCACTGGTCATTCAGCCGGATGTTTTGCTGATGGATGAACCGTTGAGTAATCTGGATGCGAAACTGCGCGTCGAAATGCGTACGGCCATTAAAAATATTCAGCACAATGTCGGGATCACGACCGTTTATGTGACTCATGATCAGGAAGAGGCGATGGCGGTCAGCGATCGTATCGCGATCATGAAGGACGGCTTTATTCAGCATATCGGTACGCCGAAAGATATTTATCAGCGTCCGGCCAATCTGTTTGTGGCATCTTTTATCGGCCGCACCAATTTACTGGAAGCGGATTTGGTTATTGAAGGTGAAAAGGCTTATCTGGCATTTACCGAAGGTTATAAAATTGAAATGAACAATGTTAAGGATGAATATAGGAAAGCTCAAAAAGTGAAAGTTTCGATTCGTCCGGAAGAGTTCGTGATTATGGAAAATATCGGTGACGGCATTAAAGTAAAAATCGAAGACAGTATTTTCCTGGGTCTCAACACGCATTATCAGGTTAAGTTTGATAACGGCGTCCATGCGGAAATCGTCCAGGAGTCGAGAATCGACAGTATCATCCCACCGGGAACCGAGATTTCTCTGAAAGTTAAATCGGAGAAGATCAATGTATTTACGGAAGATGGTCTGCATAATTGTTTGACCGGAGTGCGCAACGACTACGAACAGTACACAGGTAAGTAATATGAAGCAGAAAAAATCCCTGGATATCTGGACGCTGATATCTTATTCCGTCCTGATTCTGTATGCTTTATTCCTGTTGTATCCGCTGTTTATGATTTTGCGCTCGTCATTTACGGATGTCGACGGGAATTTTACGTTTACCTGGTTTGAGCAGTTCTTTTCACAGGCGTATTATTTCTCTACCTTAGTCAACAGTTTCAATGTCACTGTATGGGTAACCTTTCTGACATTGCTCATCGGTTATCCGTTGGCCTATTTCTATAATATGTTCCATATTCGCGGTAAGACGTTTTTGCAGGTCATCATTATCCTTTGCTCGATGTCCGCGCCGTTTATCGGAGCGTATGCCTGGATTCAGCTGTTGGGTCGCAGTGGGTCGATCACGGTGTTCATCCGTAATCTGACCGGGATCACGATTCCCAATATTTACGGTTTCAACGGGATCTTGCTGGTACTGACTTTGCAGATGTTCCCGTTGGTATTCTTGTATATTTCCGGTGCTCTGAAAAAAATCGACAACTCTCTGATCGAGGCCTCGGCCAACATGGGGATCAGCGGGATTCAGCGGTTCTTCAAAGTTATCGTTCCGCTGACGATGCCGACGATTTTTGCGGCCGGCTTGCTGGTCTTTATGAAGGCATTTGCAGATTTTGGTACGCCGCTTTTGATCGGCGAAGGTTTCCGGGTTTTCCCGGTTGAGATCTATGCGCAATTTATGGGGGAAACCGGCCGAAACTTCAACTTTGCGGCAACCATCAGCGTCATTGCGATTTTGATTACCGCCGCTATATTCCTGATTCAGAAGTATGTGGCCAGTCATTTCACCTTTACAATGAACTCGCTCAATACGATCGAGCGGAAAAAGGCGAAGGGTCTGTTCAACATATTCATTCACTTATACTCGTATCTGGTGGTGTTTCTTTCGTTTTTACCGCAGATGCTGATCGTGTATCAGTCGTTTCAAAATACTTCGGGTAAACTGTTTGCGCCGGGCTATTCACTTAACAGCTACCGGGTAGCGATGTCCCGGGTAAGAAATGCCATTCCCAATACGTTTATTATCGGCGGGCTGGCGTTGGTCGCAACGATTATACTGGCCGTATTTATCGCATATCTGGTGGTCCGTCGTAAAAACACGGTCAACAGCTTTATCGATACGCTGTCCATGATTCCGTTTATCATTCCGGGTGCGGTCGTCGGTATCGGATTGGTCATGGCGTTTAACCGTCAGCCGGTCGTCTTGACAGGTACATTTGCAATCATGGTCATTGCGTTGGTCGTTCGGCGTATCCCGTATACGATCCGTTCTTCGGTCGCGATCTTACAGCAGATTCCGATCACCATTGAGGAAGCTTCGATCAGTCTGGGATCTTCGAAACTGAAGACGTTTGCATTGATCACGATTCCGATGATGGGAAGCGGGATCATTGCCGGTGCCATTTTAAGTTGGGTTACCATCATTACGGAATTGGCTACGGCGATCATCTTGTATAACTCCAGAACGATCACACTGACCTTGGCGATTTACTCCTTTGTTTCCCGCGGAAACTATGGATATGCAGCTGCGCTGGCGACGGTACTGACCGGATTGACCATCGCTTCACTGCTGATTTATATGAAGATCACCAAGTCCAGCGAAATCACGATGTAGAATCAGCCGCGTAAGCGGCTTTTTATATTGACATGGCGAATTCTCTTGCGGATAATGAAAGAAACGGGGGTCACATCATGTCAAAATTTATAAATAAACATCGTAAGCTGTTGTCAGTCGGTTGTCTGCTGTTTGTATTATTTGGCTGCACTTCTAAACCGACGGTCACTTTTGAACAAATGGCGAAGTGGGATAATGGGATTTTTGTGAGTGAGTTTGGCGGTTTTTCCATTGAAGTGCCTGAGAACTGGATCGCGTTGAGTGATTCAGAAATTAAGCAGCAAGTCGCAACTGCTTCTGAGAGTGTGATTTACGGGACTCCTTCGGTCAGTCTCGAACAGTTTCAAAAAACGTCCGGATTTTATCCGATGGCTTTTATAACTGAAATCAACAATGATTCAGAAAACACTTTTGCGATGACCATTGTTATAATTGAACGTATGAACGTTTTGGACAGGCTGAGTGTCAAGACAGCGGATGAGTATCTGGCGAAGGTAGCTGACGGATATAAACAGAATCAGACCGCAGGAAACACATTCAGTTTTGAAGAAATCATCTCGGTCAACATTGGGGGTCTTGAGTATCGCTGTC
The DNA here is from genome assembly GCA_002348095.1 of Erysipelotrichaceae bacterium UBA2227. GTDB lineage: Bacteria > Bacillota_I > Bacilli_A > Erysipelotrichales > Erysipelotrichaceae > UBA2227. Next base: position 12,528 of record DDYT01000026.1, read on the forward strand.
TGCCGATCAATGTTGAATCATATCAGTATCGACAGATCATCGCTGCGCGTATCAAGGATGATTTTGTTATCGGTATCTTAATCATGACAACCGATAATCATCAAAAACTGACTGAAGAAGCATTTGGGGCTTTCTCAGATTTGCCTTAAGTCGGCAATCCGGTGATTGTGCACTTTTAGTTGACTTTATGTGCGATTTTACATATAATTATCACGTTAACGAATAGGGTGATTTTGTGAAGTGGTCGAAAACCGAGCTGTATCAGCATGCCGATGAAGTATTGCCTTTTGAAGAGCGGATTCAGTTTGGTATCGGTGCTTTTCAACACAGTGACCGCTTGCGAGATGTAAGAGATGTTGTTGTCAAGGGCGAAGGCCGCTATGACAGTAACTGTAACCGGTTCGTCGTGAATTTTTCCATTCAAGGAACCATGGTCGTACCATGTGCGGTGACATTGGAAGATGTGATCGTACCGTTGGATACGACGGCAACCGAGGTATATTCATTTGAACACAGTGATGACGAGAATGAAGATGTCGAGGTTGTAAAGGGTGATGTGATCGAGCTTTTCGAGCTGGTATATCAGCTGATCCTGATGGAAGCCCCGTTGAAAGTCGTTAAGCCGGACTTGAAAGAGTATCCCAAGGGTAACGGCTGGGAAGTCATTAAGGAAGAAGATTACGCTGCTGCGAAGAAGTCAGAGATTGATCCACGGTTAGCAAAACTCAAAGATTATAACCCGCAATGAACAGGAGGTGTTGAAACATGGCAGTTCAACAAAGAAGAAATTCAAAGACCCGTAAGGCAAAACGCAGAACGCACTACAAATTACCGCAAGTAACTTTGGTCAAGTGTCCGTCATGCGGAGAATTCAAACAACCGCATCGCGTATGCGAATGTGGCCATTATGAAGGTCGTAAGAGCGCTTAAGCGCTTTTTTCTTTTAATATTTTCTGTGATATAATGAGCGCGGAGGGATGCTTGTGAAGGTTGTTTTTCGTGTAAATGAAGATGCCGAAAGTTTCGATGCTTATGTCCGGTCGCATCCGCAGGGATCG
>DDYT01000046.1 GCA_002348095.1 Erysipelotrichaceae bacterium UBA2227
ATGAAGGCGCAACCCACAACGGTACTTTGACCGGCAGTGACCCGGAAAATGACGCATTAACGTTCTTCGTTGTTTCCAATCCTGCACACGGCTTGCTGGTCATCAATCCGGATGGAACGTTCTCTTATGTTCATGACGGATCAGAAACCGTATCTGACAGCTTTACATTTAGAGTTTATGACGGCGAATTGTATTCATCTGCCGCAACCGTGACCATTACGATCAATCCGGTCAATGATGCTCCGACTGCTGATGACGACGCATTTACCGTAGATCAAGGCGAATCATATTCCGGTCAGGTAACCGGAAGTGATCCGGAAGATGATGAACTTACATTTATCGTTGTTGTCGGTCCTTTGTACGGGGAACTCGTGCTAAACAGTGACGGAACCTTTACGTATATCCATGACAACTCCGAAAACTACACAGACAGCTTTACATTTAAAGTCAACGACGGCCTGGCAGATTCCAATATTGCGACCGTTACGATTGAGATCAACGCAACTTTACCGGCAGAAAATGCTGCTCCGGTTGCCGATGATTTCGATTTTGACGTAGATCAAGGCAAAGAATACAATGGCATGGTCACAGGCAGTGATGAAGATGGCGATGAAATTATCTTTATCTTAGTCAGCGGACCGGCTTACGGCGAATTGATCTTCAACGCAGACGGAACTTTCACGTACATCCATGATAATTCCGAAAATTATGAAGACAGCTTTACATTTAAGGTCAATGACGGTGAAGCAGATTCCGAAATTGCTACCGTCACGATTCTGATCAATGCAACATTGCCGGATACTTCGGATAATTCCAACGGTGTTATTGGCATCGGTGCATTGGCACTTGGGTTGATTCTGTTGCTTGCTTCAAGAAAAAAAGAAATTAAAAACTAGCATTCAGATAGCAGATACTGGCGGAATCGATGATTCCGCCTTTTTTTATTTCTAGGAAAGTCGGAGAACTCCGTTAATTAAGTAGTGGTGATACGATGGAAAAGCAACTAGAACCTCTGCTTATAGCAGCAATTGCCAAACGGTCAACAGATATTCATATACAAATTGATGATCATCGGTCATCGGTCATGTTTCGGTCACTGAAAGGATTGATCGATTATCCGGTTTCTTCTGATCTGGCTGATTTATATGAATTTTGTAAGTATAAAGCAAATCTCGATCTTTCAATGAACATGATACCCCAGACAGGCAGTTTTGAATTTGTCATAAGAAAACACAAATATCATTTAAGATTTTCCGCTATCGAAACATATTACTCCAGAAGCGGCGTTTTGAGAATACTGAACCTTCACAAAGCAGACAGAATCAGAGACCTGACATCACAGGATGTTGATGCTGAATTTGAAAAGCTCTCTATGTTTCAATACGGACTGATTTTATTCAGCGGTTCAACCGGAAGCGGGAAAAGCACGACGATGTTTACGTGGCTGAAATCACTGATTCACCGGCGTATTTATACCATTGAGGATCCGATTGAGCAGATATTTGAGAAATTCATGCAGGTACAAGTAAACGGCAGACAAGGTTTATCATTTGACGAAGCTGTTTTTCAGCTTTTGCGCCACGATCCGGACATCATAGTGATTGGCGAAATCCGTGGGTCGCTTGAAGCAAAAGCAGCTATCCGATCGGCTTACAGCGGTCATTTGGTCGTTGCTACGATTCACAGTGCAACTACCCGGCTTACGATTCAAAGACTTATGGATTTCGGAGTATCAGAAAGTGATATCAGTCAGGTTTTATGTGCGGTCGTGCATCAGCAGCTTTGTGTCTCCAGCGATAAGAAGGGAAGGGGTGCACTGTTTGATTTTGCCTTTCACAAATAATATGAATTCAACAGCAAATCAGTCATTGCTGTTAGCACTTTTGGGCAATGGCTGTTCGTTCGAACAGGCAAGAAAAATACTTAGCATTCAAGAGTACGACCTACAGTCATATGTTGCAAAGGCATTCGGACGCTCAAAAAACATTCATTCGCGAATCAGGAAATCTTTAAGTGATGAGATATGTCTGAAAATCTGGATGATTCTCAAAAATGGAAGAGATGAAATCAAAAGTCAGTTTTTCAAACGTTGTTTATATCCATGTTGTTTATGTATGTTTACATTTGTCTCGCTCGTCTTCTTTCGATCGGTTTTTGTTCCAAACATCAAATCTCTGATAGATACAAGTGAATTTTATTTAAGTTTCTTTTATCTTGATTTGCTTTTGACCGGATTGACACTGATATATTTGTCGATTCTTGTGTCAATCATTACACTCGCAACTGCCCTTAAGAGCCGCAGCCTGCAGAACTTCACATACTTAAAACTTCATCATCGTTTTCGTAACAATTTTTTGACAGTTTATACCAGCAGGCAGTTCTCTACTCTTCTTTTGGCGTGTATATCAAATGGTATATCAACACAGACATCACTTGAAGTCATTACTAAATTCAATAATTTGCCATTTGTTGTTTATCTGGCACAGGATTGTATGACCAAACTTTCATCGGGCCAGTCTTTTGTACAATCCGTCGTCACTTTGAACACCGATCAGGCTTTTAAAACTTATATTCAATTGGGTTTATACTCAAACCAGGTGATTGATCAATTGGATCACTATGTAAAATTCTCAGCTTTGCATATTGAGAAACTGATCAGTTACTTTATCAATGCACTGTATATTTACGTCTACATTCAGTTTTTCTTATCTGCACTTACACTCTACCGGATTATTCAGATACCGCTGACAATATTGGGAACGAAATTTTAGGAGGATTATGAAAAACGGATTCACGCTCGTCGAAATGATGATTGTTATGATGGCCTTGGCGCTTCTTCTGATGCTTACGATTCCAAATGTTACCAAAACCCTCAGTATCATTGAAAATACCGGCTGTAAATCACAGTTGAGTTTAATCGATTCGTCCATACTTCAGTTCAAACTTGAGCAGCAGCAATATCCCAAGGATATCAGCGATTTGATTGAACTGGGATATATTAAAACTGAACATCGTTTCTGCCAAAACGGAAAGGAGATCTTTATTGAAAACCATCAGGCGAAGTTCCGATAAGGGTTTTGCACTCATCGAGATAATACTCGTTTTACTGATATTTTCATTACTTTTACCGGTCGGGTATAACTTCAATACTCAGACAGAAGAAAGCATTGAAAACATGATTATCACCAGTCAGATAAAAGCCCTGGCTACCCGCTCAGTCGTTATGGTCGATCATTCGATTTGCCCCATGGGTGATTGTTGGTTCAATGCAAAGGGAAATATAAACAGAGCGAAAACCTTAGTGGTTGATAAGGGAGGACAAAATGTCGAACTGGTGTTTTGGCTCGGTTTTGGGCGTTTTCGGATCAAACAGCGGATTTTTACTCATTGAAGTCTTTGTTTCACTGATGATCATTACCATGATGACTTTGCTTATGCATCAGCTGTTGATGCTGTATTGTCAATGATCAGGGGATTTGTGTTGATTGAAGCCCTAATCTTATTGTGGTTTGCGGGGTTTGCGTTTATGACGATGATGTCTTTAAGTTTTCTGCTTTTAAACATGCCCTTAACAGAAAATATTACTCAACTCGATGTTTTTTATGTGCAGTTTGACCAGTTGGTTACCAAAGGTAAAAACTTTCGCATGGTAAAGGAGGAACTGTGTTTTGAATTGGATACCCGAACCTTTTGTATTTTCGCAGAGAACAACAGACTTATCAAAAAACCGGGATACGAGATTTTGCTTGATCAGGTCAGCGAATGTAAAATTGAAGCAACTCAAAGTAAAGTTTCGTTCACAGGTCGATTCAGACATAAACCGTTTACCATGCTTTTCACACTCCCGTAACGGCTTTGTGCTGCTTCATGTTCTGCTTTTTTTTCAGTTTTTCGTATGGACAGTATCGTACTTTTCAATTTTGAAAGGAATTGAACTGATCCAACGCGAATACTATCATGGTGCCGTTAAGAGAACAGTGACAGAAAAGGAAATCATAAAGCTGATCAAAACCAACGATCCAGTGCTGACTGAGGGCTCGTTTGTGATTGATGGGCAAATCATTTCAGTTGATTTTAACGGATTATACATCGTATCGATATGTGATGACTTTTGCTATCGGATGATTGTCGAGTATGACAGGGCCAGCGAAGTTATCCTGCGGTTGGAATATGAATAATCGTTGAATCATTGCAATATTGGTTTTATAATAAACTCATTGAAAGTGGTGAAAAAATGAGTTTAAGAAAAAGCCGATGTTTACAAATTGCTTCCGAGCAACATGCTCAAGCCATGCTGATAACTTCAGCACATAACAAATTTTACCTTACCGGTTTTGACGGCACGACTGCAACGGTCCTGCTTACCCAAAATTCTCAGTTTGTCATCGTTGATTTCCGGTACTTTGATCAAGCCAAAAAGCAATGCAGTGATTCTGACATTCTTTTGAGTGATGATGTCAATCATACGATCAGTCAGCGGATCAATGATTGCCTGAAAGAAGAGAATATTTCCCGACTCGGATTTGAAAAGGATCAGCTGACGGTTCAGGAGTATGAGAATTTCGTGAAGGATCTCAATGCTGAACTGGTTGGTGTTAACTTGAGTGAACTCAGACTTTATAAATCTGTTGAGGAAATCGAAATCATGCAAAGGGCTGCAGAAATTGCGGATGAAGCCATTGAGTATATCATGGGCGTCATCCGTCCGCAAATGAAAGAAACCGAAGTCGAACTTTTGCTTTATAACAAGATCCGTGCTGCCGGAGCCAAATCCTTTTCTTTTAACACAATCGTCGCATCCGGACATAGAGGAGCGCTGCCTCATGGTGTGGCCAGTGATAAAATCATTGAGGACCATGATTTCGTTACCATCGACTTTGGAGCGATTTACAAAGGATATTGTTCAGATCTGACTCGCACTTTTGCCATGAGCAGACAGGCGGATCCGCGGCTGATCGAGATTTATGATATTGTTTTGCGGGCACAAAACGCAGCCATACAGGCATGTCGGAGCGGTATGAAAACCAGAGACTTGGATAAAGTCGCCCGAGACATCATTACCCAAGCCGGATATGGTGAATACTTTCAGCACGGAACAGGGCATGGGTTAGGCATATTGATTCACGAAGCTCCCCGCCTTAATCAGGTGAGCAGTGAAACTCTGCAGGAGGGGATGGTCGTTACGATCGAACCCGGAATCTATATCCCCGGTTTGGGAGGCGTTCGCATCGAGGATGACGTTCTGATAACCAAAGATGGCTGTATTCGATTGACAAAATCTGACAAGCAGTTAAAATATATACGGTAGGAGGTGAACGTATGATTTTAGTAAATGATTTACGTCCCGGAATAACGTTTCAATATGAAAATGGCATTTTTGTGGTTATTGATGCATCACACAACAAAACGGCTATGCGTCAGATGGTAATCAAAGCCAAAGTAAGAAACCTGCGTACCCAATCCATTGTCGAGATTTCATTCACAGGCGGTGACAAGGTAGAACCTGCACATATCGATAAGCGGGAAATGCAATATCTGTATGACGCCGGTGAGGCACTGGTATTTATGGATACAGATTCATATGACCAAATCGAAATTCAGAAAGATAACCTGAAGTGGGAAATGAATTTTCTTAAACCGAATGACAATGTCAACATAACGATGTACGAAGGTGAAATCCTAGGGATAATATTGCCGGACAAAGTTGCTCTTCAGATCGTTGAATGCGAACCGGCTGTCAAAGGCGATACGGCGACAAGTGCTTCGAAAAACGCTGTGTTGGAAACCGGACTGCAGATTAAGGTGCCCTTATTTATCGGGCAGGATGAGATGGTGCTTGTAACGACCGCAGACGGTAAGTATTCGTCAAGGGCTTAAAATCAGAAAGCTGATCGAAAGATCAGTTTTTACTTTTTAAGATATTTGTCAAGCCGGGCGATCGTTAAGTCAAGTTGCAGCTTGCCTGCGAAAAGCTGTTTGAATGTTGCGTTTTTGGTTACGCTTTTATCACGCAGCTGCTAAAGCATTTGGCTGATTAGCTCGGCTTTTAGCAGTAAATCTTCATAGTAGTTCTCATAAAGTTCGAGACGTGATATTACAATGCAGAAAAAATCAGGCGAAAGTGCTGAATTGCCTGATTCATTAGTATGACGAGTTTCCGTTTCTGCTTGTGTAATTCTGTTTATGATTTCTTTCTCCGAAAACAAGCATAACTTAATATACATTTATATGTTTACAAAATAACAAGTCTTGTGTATAATAACAACGTAATACTTCAGGGCAGGGTGAAATTCCCGACCGGCGGTAAACCCCGCGAGCTTTAAAAGGCATGATTCGGTGCAATTCCGAGGGCGACAGTAAAGTCTGGATGAAAGAAGTGACGCTAATTTTTTTAGCTGTCTGGCCCGGGTATGAGTCCGGTTTTTTTTGTTAGGAGGTAAAAAAATGAAAAAAACGACTACCCGCTATTATGCATTGATCGGTATTATGACCGGTCTGGCCTTCGCACTTTACTATCTGGAAGTGCCGGTGGCTTTCTTGTTTCCCGCTGCTCCGTTTCTGAAAATCGATTTCAGTGACATTCCTGCCATCTTGACAGGCATCGCCATCGGACCGTTCGGCGGCATTCTGGTTCAGTTTTTTAAGAATCTGCTGCATTTGCTCTTGATTTCCAAAGAGCCTGCGGCTTCCGGTGAAATCGCAAACTTTTTTGCCGGGGTTGCTTTGATGTTACCGATTTTGATTGCTTATCGTAAAAATGCGAAAAAATTCGGATGGATCGGCATCGCAATCGGGACACTGTTAGCTACGGTTGTCATGATATTCGTAAATCTGTATATCACATTCCCGCTTTACGGTATTCCCGAAGAAATCCGCTGGAATCTGATCAATACGACATTCACTCCGTTTAATCTTCTTAAGGGAGCTGCGATCGGGATCGTGTTTACACTGCTTTATCCGAAACTGCGTCCGGTGATTGAGCGTTTTGTGAGTAAATAGACTTATCTTATATCCATACCTCGAAAGAGGTATTTTTTTTCGAAGATGTCAATGCCTTGCGGATATGCTATAATATTGAAGATTAAGGAGGTACCTGTGATGAGTGAATTTTCCAGAGAAAAGAAGTATGCCCAACTGCGTGAAGAGCTGGCAAGTGATAATGAGAGTGAAATTAAGTCGGACGCCCTGGCTCCTTATGCGGACCGGCTCAGCCGGATCGATTCAAAATATAAACCGACCGACACCCAGAAAACACCACATTCACCACTTCACTTACGCAATGCCGCCTATGCACCGGTAGAACAACCGGTTACTTTTGAGGAATCTACGTTCAACAATGACTATCTTGACCAGTTTATCGAAGAAGTCAAACAATACAACATTCGTAAAGGATATCGAAAAGATGAGGATACTAAAAAGGAGCTTATTACGAAACTCAGTGAGAAAAAACCTGAACAGGCAGAAATCGTGACTGAGGAAGAACCGACTGAAGAAGTCGAAAAAACCGATGATCAGGAAACGATTTCCATGCAGGTGATGCAGCTTGTCAGCGAAGACGATCATGATGAAGAAGTCGTCGTTCCGGTCGATTTTTCGGAGATCAGCAACGAGTTTTTACAGAAAACACAGGAACTGAATCTTAAAATCGAAACTTATCAACATAACTTGTCAGAAGTCAATGAGCGCGTCATTAATACCAACCGTTTGCTGAACTTTCTCATCGCATTGCTGATTCTCGGTTTAGTTGTCGTCATGGGTGTTGTTATTTACTGGATCATGCTTGTCAGAGGTATGATTTGATGAGTATAAATGTTGCCATCGATGGACCGAGTGCGTCAGGCAAAAGTACGATTGCTAAACTTCTGGCAAAAAAAATGGGGTATGTTCACATCGATACCGGAGCTATGTACCGATGTGTCGCTTATTTGGCCATTAAATCCGAAATTGATCTGTCCGATGAACCGCGACTGAGTCAAATGGCCGAATCGATGGACATCCGCCTGACTTCTGACGGAAAAGTATTTTTAAATCAAGAAAATGTGACCGAAAAGATCCGGGAGGAAGAGTTTTCACTTGGCGCTTCCAAAGTTTCCGTGTATGCGGGTGTCCGAAAAGCCTTGGTCGCCCGTCAGCAGAGGATGGCTCAGGATAAGGGATTTATCGTTGACGGACGGGACATCGGAACAGTCGTATTACCGGACGCAGAGGTGAAGATATTTCAGACTGCTTCGGTTGAATCAAGAGCTAGGCGCAGATTCAATGAAAATTTAAATAAAGGCGTAAAAAGTGATTTTGAGTTGCTTAAAAAAGAAATTGAACTGCGGGATTTTCAGGATACCAACCGAAAAGAATCACCGCTGAAAAAGGCAGAAGATGCCATAGAAATCGATACTTCGGATTTGACTGTGGAACAAGTCGTTCAAAAGATCGTGGAAATTATTGAAAAGAGGAGTGAGTGTTATGATTGACGGAATCGTTGCAATCGTCGGCCGACCGAATACGGGTAAGTCGACATTATTTAACCGTCTGATCGGTGAGCGGATGTCCATCGTTGAAGATACTCCCGGAGTTACCCGGGACAGAATTTACGGAGTTGCCAACTGGCTGACAAAACAGCTGAGGATCATTGACACCGGAGGAATACAGCTGTTGGATCAGCCGTTTCAGAAAGAAATCAAGATGCAGGTCGAGATTGCAATCAATGAAGCGGATGTCATTGTTTTTGTTACTAACGGACGGGAAGGGCTGACCAATGATGATCAGTTTATCGCCCGGATGTTGCAAAAATCTAAAAAACCTGTCATTTTGGCTGTAAATAAAATCGATGATATTTCCTTTCAGGATGCTCAGTACGACTTTTATTCATTAGGATTTGATGACTGCCTGATCGTTTCGTCAGCACACGGGATCGGCATCGGAGATTTGCTCGATTCCATCGTCGATAAATTGGGCAACCGGCATATACCGAGTTATGAAGGTATGCTGAAATTTTCGGTCATCGGCCGGCCAAATGTCGGAAAATCATCGCTTGTCAATGCTCTGTTAAATCAGGAACGGGTCATCGTTTCGGATATAGAAGGAACGACTCGAGATGCAATCGATACGCCTTTTATCAAAGACGGAAAAGATTATGTGGTGATCGATACTGCCGGTATTCGCAAACGCGGAAAAGTATACGAAAACATCGAAAAGTATGCGGTTCTTCGGGCGATGAGCGCAATCGAGCGAAGTGATGTCGTACTGTTTTTGATCGACGGTGAAAGCGGAATTCGGGAGCAGGACAAGCATGTAGCCGGATATGCGCATGAGGCAGGCAAACCGCTGATCATCGTTTATAACAAATGGGATGCGGTTGAAAAGGACGATCATACCATCAATGTAGTTACAGAAACGATCCGTAAGGAATTTCTGTATTTATCCTATGCACCGATCGTATTTATTTCTGCACTGACCAAGCAAAGAGTGCATACATTGTTACCTAAGATTGAAGAAGTTTATCAGAACAGTACACGGCGGATTGCAACCAGCGTGCTCAATGAAGTTATTTTGGATGCTCAGACCATAACACCGGCACCGACGCATAATGGCAAGCGGCTTAAAATATACTACTCCTCACAGGTAGCCGTAGCGCCGCCGACATTTGTTTTGTTTGTCAATGATCCGGAACTCATGCATTTCTCTTATCGCCGTTACATTGAAAACCGGTTAAGAGAGGCATTCAGTTTCGAGGGGACACCAATTCATATTATGGCACGTCCGAAAGAGTAGGAGAACGCACAATGAAAATTGGATTTATCGGTAGCGGAAGCTGGGGTACGGCATTAGCGCAGGTATGCTGTGATAACGGTCATGATGCGCTGATTTGGGGGAAATCACTGGATGAAATCGTAGATATTTCGATTTATCATCAAAATGAGAGATATTTTCCTAAAATACGTCTGCACGAAAAGATCCGGGCAACTCATGACATCAAAGAACTGACCGATCGTGAAATTCTGGTTCTGTCAGTAGTGGCGGATGCCATTGAACCTGTATGTGAAATGCTGAACTCAGTTCTTAACAAACCGGTCATCATCGTTAACGTCGCAAAAGGGTTTCATCCGGTATCTCATAAGCGACTTTCGGTAGTTATCAAAGAAACCTTAAAACCGCATCTTTTTAAGGATGTCGTTTCATTGATCGGTCCAAGTCATGCCGAAGAAGTGATCGTACGGCTGCTGACTTCGGTCAACGCGGTCTGTGAAAATGAAACGTTTGCTTCTATCGTACAGGGCAGCTTCTCGAACAACTATTTCCGTGTTTACCGATCGACGGATGTCATCGGTGCGGAAATCGGTGTCGGGGTGAAGAATATCATTGCCATTGCCAGTGGAATTTTAAGCGGACTGGGATTGGGAGATAATGCACGTGCGGCACTGATGACCCGCGGATTAGCTGAAATGTCAGGGTTTGGGGTAGCTATGGGAGGAAAACCGGAAACGTATTTAGGGCTGACCGGGGTAGGGGACTTAATCGTGACCTGTACATCGCATCACTCACGAAATTATCAGGCAGGACTGCAGATAGGCAGAGCAAATTCGGCAAAGCCGTTTTGGGATTCAAACACAAAGACGGTCGAAGGTGTCAAAGCAGCGAAAGCCATATACCAGGAGGCAATCAAACTGAACATTTCGATGCCGATCACCGAACAGGTATATCGGGTTCTTTATGAAAATGTTTCTCCGCAAGAAGCTGTAAAAACACTTATGAGCCGTGATTTAAAACCGGAGTTTACCTTATAGCCGTTTACTTGAAAATGGGCTTTTTGAGTGTTATGATAAATGTGCGAATGGAGGATTTGCTATGTCAGAATCAATTAACAAAAAGGCTTTGGCTGAAATTGTAGCTGAGCGATTGGATATTACTAAAAAACATGCCAATGAAATCATTGATATCGTTTTTGAAGAAATTACCGAAGTTCTGGCCGACGGAGGAAAAGTGGACATCAGCGGTTTCGGTCGTTTTTCGGTTAAGGTCAGAAATCAGCGGACCGGATATAATCCGGTAACCAAAGAAGCGATCACTGTTCCTTCATCGAAGTCACCGGCTTTCCGTCCGGCGAAAGCGTTAAAGGAAACAGTAAAATAGAAGCGAATTACGCACTTCTAAAGGAGAATAGCAATGCAAGGATTGGAAATCATTCTTTTGTTTGGCGCCATGATTTTAGTCATGTGGTCTCAAAGCAAAGTTCAAAACAAATATCAGCAATACTCAAGAGTTGCGGTTAATGCGCATTACACCGGAGCAGAAATTGCCCGGCTGATTTTAAAGCGAAAAGGCATCTACGATGTTCAGGTCGAAATGGGCCAGGGATTACTGAGTGATCATTATGATCCGCGCACAAAAATCGTACGATTGTCACCCGATGTGTACAATACCAATTCGGTGGCTGCAGTTTCAATTGCCGCTCATGAAGTCGGACATGCGATTCAACACGCAGAAAATTACGGAGGCATCGCATTGCGCAACACTATTTTGCCTGCCGCGATCGTATCCGGACACCTCGCCTGGGGCGTCATCATCATCGGATTGTTCTCAAACATCGATGCCATATTTTTCACCGGTATTCTGATGTTGGGCGTGATTGCCTTGTTTCAAACGATCACATTGCCGGTAGAGTTCAATGCTTCGAGCAGGGCGATCGGCTTGCTTACGGACATGGGTATACTGAGTGCGGATGAGCGCTCTTATGCAAAAGACATGCTTTCCGCTGCGGCATTTACGTATGTAGCCGCGTTGATTGCTACCTTGGCTCAGATCATGCGTCTGCTGCTTTTACGGGGCCGACGCCGTTGATATGGATCTGCAGTCGTACAGTTTTATTCTGAAACGATTGAATGATCACGGACATTCCGCCTATTTTGTTGGCGGTTGCGTCCGTGATTTTTTGATGAACAGAAAGATTACCGATGTGGATATTGCTACCAGCGCTCCACAGAAGCTCGTAGAGCAGATTTTCTTTGACTGCAGTATTGATTCAGCTGCATCTTATTTTGGCGTCGTGACGTTCAACAGACCTGTTATATGTCAGATTGCGACATACCGGACTGAGAAAGACTACAAAAATCATCGGTATCCCCGGGATATTAAGTTTGTAAATGACGTAGTTTTGGATGCAACACGAAGAGACTTCACGGTCAATGCCATCTACATGGACATTTATCAGCAGTTATTTGATCCCTACGGCGGAAAACATGACATCGAAAGGCGGATCATCCGGTGTATCGGAGATCCGAACATACGCATCTTCGAGGATGCCTTGCGTATTTTGCGAACCATACGTTTTTCAGTCCTTCTGGATTTTGACATAGATCCTTCTCTGCTTGATGCGTGCATACTTTACTCCCAAACGCTGATATTCTTAAATGAAGATACTGTGCAGCTGGAACGATGGAAACTTTTTAAGGCAAATCTGAATAAAAAACAATTAAACCGACTCGACACTTACCGAAAAATCATACCGTCACTCGAAAAATATTTCTGACTCCTCAG
>DDYT01000004.1 GCA_002348095.1 Erysipelotrichaceae bacterium UBA2227
TGATTTGTAATAGTTAATTTCCCTCGGGTTTATTATACGGCATTTCCCTTTGTTCCGGTCGGATGATGATTGTGATAACAGGTAATCGTTGATTATCTGCTCTCAAACTCTTTCATGACCATCTTTAATACCCTGGCAAAAATGTTCATGCTTTTGCGATGATACATAAAACGGTTGACATTGCTGATGATATACGTTTTGGATGTCGGGTTGTAAAACATCAATGAGCCGATGGAGCCGATATGTCCGTAACTTTCAAATTTCTTGGGAAATAACAGCGGTGTGCTTTTAATGTTCATCAGTCCCAGTCCATAGGCAATACCGATCAGTTTAATGCTGGAGTACTTTGACCATTTCGTCATTGCTTTTAACGTGCTTTCCGATACAAGCCGCCCTTCGACTACAGCCCGAAAGAACGCATGAAGTTCACTGGAGGTCGTAACGATTCCGCCCCCCGCAAAATCATCTTTGAAGATACTGTAATCTCTGACATTATCATTGCCCCAATACACATCACAGATGTCACGATTCTGATAATCAGATGTGTTGTCATGGCTGGCCATCCAGGTGTTTTTCAGTTCCAGCGGATCAGTAATAAACTTCTTTACTGCCATATGCAAGGGCATTTGTAATATCTTTTCAATGATCAGACCAAGCAAATGATAGCCGGTNNTGTCCGGGCGGAATTTTGGGGTCAGATGCTGTTTGGACCAGGCAATGATTTCCTGTGGAGAATGGGTCTGATATGGGTTTTCTTGAATGATGTCTAGCATGGATTTGCCGCTTTTGGGCTTATCGGAAAAATAATCGCCGATACCGGAGGTATGGTTTAACAGCTGTCGGACCGTGATCTGTCCGGCATAGTTGACTCCTTTGTACGTGTGCAATCCGTCCACCAGATCCTTGCCCAGAATTTCCATCACCGGTTCATCATAGCCAATCAGGCTCTTTTCGACCATCTGACCGATCAGTACAGAGGTAAAGACCTTGCCGATGCTGGCAATGTAATATGGTTTGTCAATATCACGGTTTACACCGGTACAAACGTTGACGTGCAGGTCAAGAGGGTCGTTGTTTACCAGCAAGAAAGCATTGTGAATATTCGGATCCTTTTGGACGGTGTTTTTGAAAAATTCTTCAATTTGATTTTGTAATTTTTGGCTCACGGTCATTCCTCCAGTCGCAAATTATAACTTAATTTTTTCAGCATTCATTGGTTCATTACCTGAAGCAAGTCTGTTAAATGTCGGTTGCTTTATCGGTACACTCGCACAGGTACATCAGCGGATGTAGGACAGATCGCTGACGCGTTTGATCATCCGTTTACCATCAGTAGTTTCTATCAGCCAGCTGACTCCGCCTGCATAGCCAAAGATTTCGCCGTGATTCAGTGATTCCACCGGCAGTTTCAGCCACATCGCATTGAACACACTTAACAAGTCGCCGTGCGATACGATCAGGATCGTCTCATCCGTACTTTCGATCAGCTGTTGATAAAACGGATACAGTCGGTTCCACTCGTCTCTGCGGCTCTCTGCATCGCCGAACATGCGGTCATCCACGGTCTTCTCCTGACATTCGATGTTCTCGCGCAGCCATTGGACGGACTGTCCGACGCATTTTCCTAAGTTGCGCTCGCGCAGTTCAAAAACCGAAACCGGTTTGACGGATACATACTGACTGATGATTTCGGCAGTCTGATATGCGCGTTTCAGATCGGAGGTGTACATGACCAACAGTTTTCCGGATAATTCCGCCGCCAGTTTTTTTCCGATGTTGTGGGCCTGTTCTCTGCCCAGTTCACTGAGGTCCCAGTCGGTCCATGAGCCAACCATGCCGTTGGTATGGTGGATGGATTGGGTGTGTTGAATGGTGATGATTGTTTTCATTTCGCTCTCCCACTATTGAACATTAAAGTTCTTTGATCAAATACAAAGCCACATCATCGTCGATGATGACTTTCTCGCCATAGCCGATGTGTCTGTCTTTCGTCCAGATTCCTTTGCCATCGGGTACATATCCCCGTTTGACATACAGGCGTTGGGCCGCACCGTAATCCTGAAACAGTCCGACACCGATCCCAACAAACTTACTAATCAGTCTAATCCTTTTTTCTGCTTCATCAAGCAACAGTGAAGCAATTCCCATTTTCCGGTATCGGATAAGAACGTTGAGATCTACGATTTCCGGGATCCCACGTTCTCTGAATGGTGTGTAATCGGATGTCCAGAGGATCGTAACGTATCCGGCAAACTGACCGTCAAGCTCTGCGATCAGAACATCGCGAACCCCTAGTTCCATTTCCTTGAAGTATTCAAGGTATTGTTCGATTGGTTTATTCCATCCCTGCTTACTAAAAGCTTCTGAGATTATTTGACAGTCATGGTCTTCAAATTTTCTGATTTTTAACATAATTAAACCCCATATTTTTAACCCTTTATTATTCTAGCACTTACAAACCTGATTATACCAAAAAACATGAGCATAAAAAGAGGAGATTTCATTACTGAAATCTCCCGAAATCATCTCTGTGTCAAATCTTATACAAAACTATTCATCCATCATTTCGTCGACATCGTCTAAATCGCTAACGCTACCCCTTTGGTATTGGTTTGTCACATCTGAAATGCTTTCCTTCGCTGTATGAACGATCCTGGATGCAAAAGCATCCAAATCAGTGACTGTGCTTCTTGAAAGTACCGCTTCAATCAACATCATCAGATTTACACCTGTAATCACCTTCACATCATTTCTCTTTAATGCAAGCATCATCGACTGATTGAATGGCGTACCACCCAAGATATCAGTCAGTATAACAACTCCCTGATTTTGATCGACCGATTTGACGGCTTCTTCAAGATGTCGCTGAAATAACTCCGGACTGTCCTGATTATTCAGCACGACCGAGGAAATACAACTCATATCACCTGAGAAAAAACGCAGCGACTCAATCAAACCATAGGCCAGCGGGCCATGTGTAGTAACAACGATACCGATCATAGTGACTCCTAACTTAGTTTATTTATTAACTCTCTGGCTACACTAACTGTAATGGATTCTGCATCTTCTGAAACTAATGCGGTGTTCAACTCATAACCCACGGAAGCCATAAACGTCTGATGATCCGGAACATATCCAATGTAGCCATTAGTATACCCTGTGACCAACGTTTGACCCTTTGGATCCAGTTGTCTGATCGATCGCCCGATTTCCGCAAAGAATTCACCCGGAGTGGTAATGATTTTCCAATCACCGATGCGGATAACTTGCATTTCGGTCTCAATCGAAGCAAAATTAACCATCTTCTTAAAACGATAATAACGCGTCGCACCCTGCCATTCAACGTATGCCGTTCTTTGAATATTCTGAGGTGCATTTTCTTCTTTTAGCTGAGCAATCTTTTCTTCGGCCTCCCGGATTTTTTGTTCGCACACTTCGTCCGACTCAAATGTTTTGGTCGGCAGAATGAGTTTTTCCGTAAAAGCCTCCAGCTTGACATCATCTGTCGTATCAGCCAATGCTGCCAAACGAATGACTTCACCAGCCAAAAGCAAGCCCATCCGCTTCGCTTCTTCAAAACCTTGACCTTTGCGAGTATGACGGGTACTGATGTTTCCGGCAGTGCCCTGAGCATAGAGTGCTACGGCACCTTCGAAAACTTTTTCTACTTCTTTTTGATAATATGAAATAAAATCACCTGAGTAATAATAATTATTGAAATTCAAAATGGTCGGATGACATGAGTAGAATGCCATCAGTGCCAACGGCTCATTATCTGCACGATCGACACGCAGCACGGTTACCGTATCATCAATATACAAATCAGCATCAATCCGATTACTTCCAAGCCCTTTTAACTCCCCTTGGACAATACCAAGTTTCGCCGGCTGCAACTCGTTGTACGCCCAGACGATGCCATTGGCCACCATATCCGGCAACAACACATAATAGGCGGAGTCAATGGGATTCGGATCGATTCTGCGACTGATCAACCCCATATCTCCAAACCTGGCTGCTTCCGGGCCTGAATGCGTATGAGAAGCATTAACAAAAATGGCATCCCTTGGAATATCTGTTTTTGAACTTACCAGATCACGCACATACTGCATGAACACCTTATCAACTCCGATGACATCCATCGTTACCAGGGCCACTTTCGTTATCGAATTGTCTAACACCAGAATATTTGCATACAGCTCATCTTTTATGCCAATACTTCCATGTTTTCTCTCTTCATATCCGGACATTCTCAGTCCAATAGGCGGGGTAATGTTGATTTTCTTGCTTGATGCTCTCAACATCTGATTAACCTAAGAATCCGAAGAATGCGCCAACCAAACTAAAGGCGATGACGATCAGCAATATCCGGATTGGAGTAACACCTTTTCTCAGCCATTGTGACAATAAGAACGTCAAACCTAATGGAACGATATTTGGCATAATACTATTGGTAATATCTGTAAACTTCTTTGCGGCATCTCCGGTACCGATGGAGAAGTTAAACGGAACCTTGACCATTTGAGCGATCATGACACCGAGCACCATAAGACCGAGAACAGCTGCAGCTTCAGAAACACGTTGAACGATGCCTTCTTTTGCCAAGCGCTCTACAAACTTTGTTCCAAGATCGTAACTCATCGTTGTACCGTAATAACGAGTTCCCAGATGGAAAATGTTGAAGATGACTAAGAATGCAATAGGACCTAAAATATTTCCGCCTTCAGCCAATGAGATACCGATACCCATGGCGATCGGACGGATCGTAAACCAGAACATCGAGTCACCGACACCGGCAAACGGTCCCATCATACTGACTTTTACGGCAGAAATTGCATTTTCCTGGGCAACGATTTCTTTCTCATCTTCCATAACTCCCAATTGCTCTTCTAAAGCAAGGGCAACACCGATGATCGGAGCGGCTAAGTATGGTTGAGTGTTGAAGAATTCCAAATTACGCTTTACGGCACGCTGCAATCTTTCCGGATTGTCTTTATAAATCTTTTTCAATACCGGTAAAATGATATATAAGTAACCAGCCGCTTGCATACGCTCATAATTCCAGGAGGTTTGCAGGAAGAACTGTCTGATAAATACACGTGTGAGATCTTTTTGATCTACAACTCTAGCTTGTTTCAATGTTGTCATAGTTTGTTCTCCTTACTCCTCCATCAAAGACGACAGGTCTCCGGAAACAGAACCTCCCGAACCACCTTTTGAATTAAAGAAGTCATAGATCAGTGCAGCACAAACGCCGATAACGGATACACCGATCAAAGTAATCGGCAGGTAGGATGCAAGCACAAATCCGATAAACAAGAATGGCAATAAATGCGGGATCCCGATCATATTCAGAATCATGGCAAACCCTAATGCAGGAAGCATTTGACCGGACACGTTGAACCCTTTCAATACAAATGCAGGTACGACATCCAAAATACCCTGGACAGCTTCTGCCCCATAATAAACGGCCGGGAAAACGACCAATAAACTACGGACGACAACAAGCAGCGGGAACACGGTTAAGTGCAGGATTTCGATCATGCGATAGTTTTTAGCTTCGGCAAGCCGGTCGATTTGGTGCATTGTGAATGTATTGATCATTCGAATAAATGTATTGAATGATACAGCAACAAATGCTACAGGAACTGCCAAGGCCACAGCGGTTTCTACCGGTATACCTTCCTTAGCCAATGCAACGGCAATGATCGTACCTAATGTTGCATCCGGCGGGATGGAAGCTCCGATACCCATGGCACCCATGAAAATTAATTGCAATGGGATAGAAACTTCGATAGCGGTCGTAACGTCTCCAAGAGCAAGACCAACGATCGTTCCGGCGACCAATGGTTGTGCGAACATGAATTGTCCGACTGGTTGTTGTTCGATGCCTAATATTATCGCAATAATTGTGACGATAATGGCTTCAATCATACGCTAAAATTCCCCTTTCTTTTTTTGTAAAATCGGTACCAGATCAACTGGTTCATATGTTAAAACTTGTCGGTACTCAAGTTTATAACCCATACTGTTTAAATAAAGCAAATCCTCCAGTTCCTGCTTTGAAACGGAAACTGACACATTGACCTGTTCTCTGCCCTCCTTCCATCTCATTCCGCCGATATTGATCATATCCAAAGGTATTTTCAGCCCTCGTTCAGCGATCGCACGTAATGCTACGGTATCTTTAAAAATAAGCATGACATTGTAATTATTGAAAATACCCTTGTTATATCTTTCAATAAATCCGTCGATTGATAAAGCATAAAGCTGAGCACCCGGAGGTGTAGTCAGTCTTAAAACTGACAATTGAACTTTGTCTTTTGAGATTTCATCATCAACAATGATGATCAGATTGATTGAATAGTTACGCACCCAACCCACAATTACCTGCCCGTGAATCAGACGGTCGTCAATCCTTGCTAGAACAATTGGCATAACCGTTCTCCCTTCGATATTGTATATGGTATGTAAGATGTATATATATGTTCGTCTACATTATACTTGTAAATACATGTGGTTGTCAACACGCCATAAACGATTTCACAGTTATCAATAAAAGCTTTCATTTTTTCGATTTTCAGACATATTCTGATTCACTGGAAGTCTTTTTTCAAAAGATCCATCGCCTCAATCATTGAGCAGTCGGTCTATTTCATCCACGATCGTCATAGATGAAACATCCCCAATGACTTTCGTACAATGCTCGATCAAATCCGGTGTCGAGTCGTGCATAGCATACCCTCGAACCACCTTAAACATCTCCACATCATTGGAATTATCCCCAAAGGCAATTGCTTGCTGCGGTTGTATGTTTAGGGTTGAAAGTACTGTTTCCACCCCCCTTCCCTTATGTATTTCTTTCAATGTGATCTCGCCGTTAAGTCGCTGCTCATTGTCCATCCGCAAATGACTGTTGTAGAACATCAGACCGTAACAGCCGTCGAGATTATGTATGAGAGTTTGCTTTTGTGTTTCATCATGCAGGAAAACAGAAACTTTGTATAGCCGGCGATCCGGGTAGGTATAATATATCTGATTTTCCTTATGCCTGGATACTTGCTGGGCATAATTTATGACATACGGATGGTTTTGAGGATGACAATAATACACTGATTCTCCTTGCATGACAAATCCGATTTGATGGTTTTCAAGAAACTCCCACAACTCAGCTACCGTCGTCTCATCGAAAGTAAAATTCCTGATAAGTCGGTCTCCAACATAAATCATTGATCCATTCAGGCAGATATTGGCATCAAACGGAAAATCAGCAACTGCTTTTAATGAGTTGAGCTGTCGACCGGTCGCACTGACGACATAGATACCTGCCTGCTGTAATCTTCTGAGGGCATCGAGATGTTCTGAGCGAACATGGAAAATTCCTTTGGTCGTATCGATCAGAGTTCCGTCGATATCAAAGAATACACATTTTATTTTCATATGGACTTCCCTTCACTGGCAAACATGCATGTCAGACTGCCTTCAATGAAGACGCTTCGTTGGTCATTTGAAACCAAGAACGTATCTCCGGCACGAGCTTGAACACCATTGATCATCCCCGAAGAGGACGTAACTGTTAAAAACCCCCATGTTTTTAAGGGAATGTCGGCCGATTCAACCACCTCGATTTTATTTACGTCAAAGAAACGACTGCGAATGAGTTCATAAAGGCGGTATGAACCAAAATCAGAGCATTGACCCGTGATTTTATGATCTCCGATATCCCCAACGGTAAGGACATTTAACGCATGTCCGATATGCAACTCACGTTTGAGATTTGTAGTCGGATCGATGCGGTCATAATCGTAAATCCGATAGGTACAGTCGGTTGCCTGTGAAATTTCATACACCAAAATACCCTTGCCGATGGCATGCATCGTACCGGCTTCGATAAAGAAAACATCGTCTGTTGAAACCGGCAGATAGTTCAATAGTTCATTCCATTGATTGTTCTCAATTTTTTCCGTCAGCTCTTCTTTGGTATGGGCTTTGTGCCCCAACTGGATGCGCGCATGCGGATCAGCTTCAATGATAAGCCACGCCTCACTCAATCCGGAAGGCAATCCGATGATTTCCGCATATTCATCCGTCGGATGTACCTGAACGCTTAAATCTTCTTTTGCATCGATGATACTGATTCGAAAAGGAAGTTCATTAAACGTTGTCGGATACTGATCCGGATTCTGCCTCAACCATTGATCCAAAGATAAATCAACTTCGGGTAAGAAATTGGTCACCTGCTGAGTCGCACAGACACTCCAGATTTCACCGATGGGTTTATTCGGTGACGATACATTGTACCATCGCTCACTGATGTTTCCGCCCCATATCTTCTCAACAAAATGAGGTTGTACTTTTAACAGTCCGTAATTCATCGCAAAAACTCAAACTTCTCCGGATGCGTGATGAAGTGGGCATACAGCGGAATCGGATCGACAGGATTTTCCCATGGAAGGGAATCAACGTCCGTATGCAGAATTTCGATTACATAGTCTTTATAGGTGGCATTTTCCCGAAAGACCGTTCGCTGACCGTCATACAGGGCAAATAAAGGTGCACCCTGCATTTCTTTCAAATAGCCGTAATCATTTCCGGCTCCTTCGATGATCAGATCACCAAAGATGTACGGTTCAGTACCGGTATTGATCGAGAGATGATAGTAGTCGGATGGAACGATGAAGAAATCGCCGGGTTTTGTATGGATCATAACGACTTTGACCACATTGCCTTCGAATTTGAACAACTCGAAATATCCTTCACCATGCAAGATTTCATACGCTTCGATATGGCGGGCTTTTTTGACTTCATTATACCCATGGATATGTCCATGCGCTTTGATATGTTCCTGATTGATCAATGTATCAAGCAAAACCGTATACTCATATTTAATGTTTTGCCCTTTAAAGAAATCACGGTGTTTCTCTCTGTAAATTCCGTTGTACATGTAATACAGCGGCAGATCATCCTCGTATCCTTGGGCATCAAGAAATAATGATCGCATATCTTTCAGCCGGCGGACAGCCACTTCCTCAATGGTGATATCCGATGGGACATATAGCTGATGGGTTTCCGTATCAAATACGGAAGGAATGGAACTTCTTTTCGAAAAATCGATTTTCATATACTTTCCTCACTTTCTAACCACTGGATTTCCGTAAACATAACTTTTTAACAGCTCTAACTCATGATTGATCACCAAAAAATTCGCATACTTGCCTTCTTTGATCGATCCCATTACGTGATCGGCCTTCAAAAATTTCGCAGGATTCATACTGGCAGCGATCACAGCCTCTTGTAAAGTCACCAAACCGCTTTTTACCAAGATGATCAGGTTTTGAAACAGAGTATGATAACACCCCTGAATATTGCCGTCCTGATCGAGGATTTTGTTATCTGAAGTAATCGTCAGTGAGTGATTTTCATCAAAGTGAACGCTTTGTGATGGCAGACCGGACAAGAAGACCGAATCTGAAATCAGGATACACCGCTGAATCGATTTGATTCGCAAAGCGACTTCCACCATCTCTTTCGACAAGTGGACGAAGTCTGTAATCAGTTCCGCCTGTAAACGGTCATCCAGCAATCCTGCACCGATGACACCGACATCCCGCTGATGAAATTTTCCCATGTTGTTGCCCCAGTGGGTCAGACTGTCCGCTTGAACCGTATTTTGAAAGGCAATGAAATCCTGAGCTGACATCGTGGTATGACCGATAGCCACTCTGACACCCTGCTCTTTCAGAAACCTGATGACCGATTGGGCGTGGGGCAGTTCAGGTGCAATCATCACATAGCGCAATGTTTGATTGGAATCATTTAAAAGCCGCCGGACATTTTCCAAGGAAAGTTCACGAGCAAGTCCGTAGGGATTTCGATACGATTTGTACTGATCGCATGAGAAATAGGCTTCCAGATTACATCCAAGAAAGACCGCTTCATTGGCGTGCTGACGGTAGTCTCTGATGATGTGATACGACTCCGGTTCGATGCTGGGAAGGCAGGCAGTCGTTCCTTCACATGCCAAGTCATTTAGAAACAGACGAAACTCAGGCAAGTCGAAGCCAAGTGCAGGATTGATCCGGCCGCGATATCCGTGAAGATGAATATCAATGAGTCCGGGAATGATAATATTATTTGAGTAATCTACATCCGGAACCTCATCAACAGCTTCTTTCGCCAGGATTTCCTTAATATTAAATCCCTCGGTTTTCAGATAACCATCCAAAAATCCATTTTCTGTAAGGATCCGATCGCACTTAATCAGCATGTTCGGTTACGGTCTGATGATACGCATCGATCAGACGTTTCGCGATTTCTTTCGGCCGGGTGATCGCACCGCCTACGACACAACCGTAAGCTCCACCTTCAAAAATCTCTTTGATATGCTCTTCTTTATAGATACCGCCTTCAGCTATGACAGGAATATCCAGTGTCTTTGCCAGTTCTCTGACGATATCAATGTTTGGTTTGGGAAGATGCTTCGATGATTCAGTGTATCCAAACAGTGTCGTTGCGACGGCATCGACGCCGATAGAAGCCGCAAACACACCTTCTTCATATGTCGAGATGTCAGCCATAATCACGATATCCGGATATTTTTTGCGTACGGCAGCAATAAAATCTTCCAGTTTTTCCCCGTTTGGTCTTGGATACAGACTGCAGTCGATGGCTACTGCTTTTACATTGCTGATTGCCATCAGTGCGTCCACTTCCGCCATGGTCGGAGTAACAAACACCGGTGAATCCGGATAGTGATTCTTGAAAATGGCAATCAGCGGCAGATCGATGGTCTCACTTATTTGTGTCACATCAATGATGCCGTTGGCACGGATGCCGACAGCTCCGGCTTCTTTTGCTGCTTTGGCCATCAGCACCATGATGCCTCCTTCCGGTTTGTACAAAGGTTCATGCGGTTGGGCCTGACAGGAGACGATGATACCCGGCTTAAACATTTGTCTGAATCGATTCATACTCAAACTCCTTTCTTTATTTCAGATGCTGATTTGCACCAACAACTTTCTTTTCAAATTCACTGATCCATTGAGTCTCAAACGGAGGTAAATCCAGTGACTTAAATTCATTGATCCATTGTCTGGCTTGATCAAAATTTTTATTGAAAAGTGCAACTTCGATGTTTAGCTTGGTGATTTCAATATCGCCCGAGCCAAAGCTGCGTTGAATCAGAGAAGCCTTATCAAGATATTCCTTTAATGACTCCTTATTCTTCTTTTTCATTTGAATATATGCATGGTTGATATGAAACAGAAAATTGATTTGCGGGTCTTTTTCGAGTATTTTCGGATCATTCATAAGCGATCGCATCAGTTTCTCCGCCTTATCTACCTCTCCCATCTGAATGTAGTAATACGCGATGTTGATCAAGCTGAAAACAGAAGTCTTTGTAGCAGATTTTGAACTTTCATAAATGATTCTCAGCTGATTGATGGCTTGGTCAAACTGACCCAGATAGGAATATCCGGTCGCAAGGTTCATCCGGTGAATGTCTTTATAGTGCTTCGGTTTGGTTTTCTCGATGGACTCTCTGACTTTCTCGATATACTGCTCAATTTCTCCGGATTGAAGCAAGATCATGTAATCTTTCAGCATCGATTTGATCTTCTGATACTGAACAAACTGAAGCACGAAAATCGCTGTGACAAGCAGGCCCGCTCCGCCGAAAAGCACGATATTGGCAACTGTCGAATCCCAGTCGAAAAGCCATTTCAGTATCGCTACCGTTAAGCCGATCAGTGATCCTGCCAAAACCCAATTCATCAGACTCTTGATATTTTTCAAACTGTTCATAGTGACCTCCAGTCAGTTTTGATATAATGGATAAGAGGTATTACCGTATGACCTATGATAAAGCTTTTTGGCTGAATCAAGCCTGGCAGTGTAAAGATGAACTGATTCATGAGATCTTAACTTTGATTTCTTTTCGTTCTGTCTTCACTTCGGATATTTGGCAAAAGGAATTTCCTTTTGGCAGTGAGAATGCAAAATGTCTTCAATACTTACTTGATAAAGCAAGCTCTGACGGTTTTATCACGCGGAATCACGATAACTACGCCGGAGTCATTCAATATGGTTCAGCTAAAGATGCATTGGGAATCGTCTGTCATCTGGATGTGGTCGATGCAGAGCCTTCACAATGGAAACATGATCCCTTCACCGGGATTGTCAGAGACGGAGTGATTTACGGTCGGGGAAGCAATGATGATAAGGGACCGACCATGGCGGCCTATATGGCAATGAAGATCATTGCACGGCTCAATATCCCCTTACGGCGTTCGGTTCATCTGATTCTCGGGTGCAATGAGGAGTCGGGCATGAAGTGCATGGATTATTATCTGAGCCATGAAACACAGGTCCCTGACATTGGATTTGTCCCGGATGGCACCTTTCCGGTGAATTTCGGTGAGCATGGCAGCGCAGTCTTTGAAATTTCCGCTCCCAAACCGCGCTATATTCAGGCGGTTTCCGGTTTCCTGCATAAACATATCATTTCCGGATTTGCTTCGGCTGCAGTAGCCCCTTGGGATTCTGCACTGACCGAAGCATTTCAGCAATATCTTTGTTACAACGGCTTGGAAGGGAATACTGATCTTCAGGCACAAACGCTTAGAGTTATCGGGAAAAGTGCTCACGGCTCACGGCCGCATGAATCGGTAAATGCGACCAAGCATCTGATAAACTTCCTTGCCTGTCATTTTCATGATGAACCGATGATGGCCTTGATCAGAAAACTCTTCCGAGAAGATGGTGTTGGGTTGAACATTGCCAAAAGCAGTTATCGGTTTGGACCCTTGAGTATTGCTATCACCGGAGCAATCATCGAGAATAATCTCTTACGTATTTTTTTAGATTGCCGGTATCCGACCGATATCACGATCGAAGAAATCATGCAGAAATTGAACCGCTCTCTATGTGATTGTGATCCTGCGATTGCTTTGTCCTTGACGGAACATTCGGAAGGCTTTTTTTGCGATCCTCAGAGTTATCTGCCTCAAACATTGTTAGAAACATATCGCACTTACTATCCAAAGGATCCTTCTTATGGGAAAGTCTCCGCCGGAGATACCTATGCACGTAAATTTAAGGGCAGATATCTGGGATTTGGTCCGACGACACGCGACCATTTGGCTAATCCGCTGATCGGGCAAGCCCACCAGCCAGATGAAGGTATGGATATCGAGACCTTGCTGAAAGCAGTGGCTGTTTATTGTGACGTGATCTGCCGGTTGGCCGGATGATCAGTCTTCTTCAGTATAGGCATCCCTGTCAATGATCAGAGTCAGATCGGGGTGCATGTTCAATAATGATATCGGAAACTGAGTCGTAATTTTTTTGTCTGTCAGAAATCGGCGGATGACTNNCTGACTTCTCTCTTTCCTTTTCCAGTCGCAAGCAAGATGACTTTTTTGGCTTTCATGATATCTTCAAAGCCCAGAGTCAGTGCTTGCTGAGGCATGATTTCATCGTCGCTGAAAAAGCGGCGGTTGGCTTGCAAGGTCGAATCGGCAATATCGCTGATATGTGTGCGCAAAACAAAATACTCCGCCGGTTCGTTGAACGCAATATGTCCGTTGGTGCCGATACCGTCGACCACACAATCATAACATCCGATATCATCGATCAGCTGATCGTAACGTCGGCATTCCGCGATGGGATCGTTAGATCCGTCAAGCAGGAAGAGCTGATCGCTTCGCACCGGGATTTTACTGTATAGGTGTTCATGAAGAAAGAAAGCATAGCTTTGATGATGTATCGGATCAAGACCGGCATATTCATCCAGATTAAAGAATTTCACATCCGAGAACACCGTAGGATCTTGCATTTTGTCAACCAGTTTCTTATAAACCGGAATCGGTGTTGATCCGGTGGGCAGGCAAATGGCTGCTTTCTTATGTGCGATACTGTTGAAGATAAGATCGGAAGCAACCGTGCTGAACTCCTCGATGTTTTCGCAAACCCATAGTTTCATGGTAACCCTCCTAGAACCGGACGAACGATGTGACTAAACCAATTTCTTCATTCTCACTTTCACCATAGGGTCGGATTGTGTATTGACTAATCGTAGCCGGTATACATACGGATTCGGCATAGTGAATAACAAACGGTTTGAAGGATTCACTTGGCGATTCAATCAGAGCTTCCCGGCCGGATACCAAGTGCAGTGCATGGGTTTCGTTTCCGGTTTTTCTCAGAACTTTAACCTTTGTCCACAGACGTCGGGTTTCGATGAACTCATACTCATGAAGTCCGGTTCTTTCTTCCGTGTATCCTTCGCCGGATTCTGTGACGATTGGGTCGAACATGCACGTTTCTTTGATCCAGTCTGTCTGTTTATCCCATTGAATGACTTCCAACCCACGGTCAATGTGTGTGGGTCGCGGGATGCCGTCCAGTCCGACTCTTCCCCAGTCCCACAGTTTGAAGGTGAATATGCAGGGTGCACTGGAAATTTCAAGGACCATCGTGTTTCTTCCGGCGCAGTGGATCGTTCCTGCCGGAATATGGTAGTGATCGTGTTTTTTTACGGGAACTTTATTGACATATTGTTCGGCCGGAAAACTGATTTCTCCTTTGGCCGCACGCTTTAAATCTCTGGCCACATCCTCTTTGGTAGCACCGGTTTTCAGTCCGATGTACATGCATGCATCCCGCTCATCCGCATCCATGAAGTAATAACTTTCATCTTGGGTGAAATGGAAGCCGAAGTTGGTTTGGAAATATTGTGTATCCGGGTGAACTTGAAGGGATAAGTTACCGCCTTCCATCGTATCTAAAAAGTCATAGCGAATCGGATACTCTGCGCCAAAACGGGAGAACCCTTTCTCCCCGATCAGTTGTTTCGGATAGCGCAAGCATAAGGTGTATCCCGGAATATTGACGCGTGTGTCATCAAAGGAGATATTGACTTCATTTTCCTGAAATAGCAGATTGTAAGACCATGCATAATTGATGCGTGATTTGTCTTCGACATCACACACCTCTTTCATCCATTGGCCGCCCCACAGACCTTCATCGAAAAACGGAATGGTCCGAAACGGTTGCTTAAGTAAGGTTTCCAGTCCGTGTTCAAAAGCATTTCTGGTGATCATCACCGGGTTTTCTTTGTTTACAGAGTCAATGTAATAGTCCATGGTTTTCATAAGCTGGGCTTTCAATCGATTGGACAAACGCCAGTCAATAAAGTAGCCGCGCTTAAACTTCCGGATGCCGTCTTCCTGATGATTGAGCACATTGAAGTTAGAAATCTTATCGTTTCGATAGCGCATCTGGATTTCCCAAATCGTCATATCCGCATATACCAAGATATCTTTTTGCGAGATATAGGAAGCTCCGACACCAAAAATCAGCGTTACTCCGTTAAACCCTTCAAGTTTTGCTTTTGCTTTTTCAAGTCTGTCCTGTTCGACAAAGTCTGACCAGTGACCGTTATAGGCAATACCATAGACGCGGTCTTCAGTCACATAGCGCTTGAGCATCTTTTCCATTTGTTGAGCATCCACAAAAATGTCAATGCTTCTGATGATTTGATCCGGTTGGATTTCTTCAGCTAACTCGTTAAGTAAGCATTCATCGACTCCCACATATGTTTCGATGACGATCGTTTTTGCTCCATGGCGGATTCTTTCTTTTAATTCGTTGCCGATCGATTTGACTCCGCTGTAAACCTCAGATGCACATCCGTGCACCGGTGTCGTCGGATATTTGTCGAAATTCGACGGCTGATCCAGATATTTCATATTATACCCCATTTCTATCTTATATATACAAGTTTATTATAGTGAATATCTTTCTTGATTTCAATACTTTTAAATGATTTCTGTTTCTATTTGTTTATACAAGTTAAAGGCATAGCCAAAATTGATTCTCCAAACAAAAAAACTGCTTTATGCAGTTTTGATTTCGGTTATGAATATGCCGGTCAGCGATTGCGGGTACGGAATGCGGATTGGGTTACCTTGAACCGGTCGGAGCGATAGTAGGTCGTCGTGTACTCAAAGGGCATCCCATTTTTCAAATAGGATACCATGGAGATTTTCAGTAAGGGCAACCCTTCAGGGATTTCCAAAAGCCTAGATAGTTTTTTATCGGCTACGACAGCCTCGATTTCCTGATTCGCAAAGGAGATGGTCAGTCCGACGTTTCTTTCCAAATGATGATATACCGATCCTTTGAGGATGTCTTCATTGCAATCCCCAAAGACGGAGGCAATATACGCTGAATCTTCATATGCGTATGTTTGCTTATCTACACAGCGGACACGCCGGATATACCAGACGGGTTTGTTTTTGCTAATGCCCAGCTGATTGCATATCAGCGGGGTCGGCTGATCCTGAAAGAATTCGACAATGCGGTTTTCAACCGTGAGTCCTTTTAAGGATGCTTCTTCCGTAAAGCACAGAAAGCTCTGTAAGTCTTTAAAACGGGGTAAATCTGATACGAAGGTACCTCGTCCGTGCTCTCTGAATAAAAAACCCATGACGACCAGTTCATCAATGACTTTTCGCGATGTCATCCGGGAGACATTGAACTTTTTGGCCAGTTCGTTCTCGGATTCGATCATGTCGAATGGCAGTAATTCTTTGTTTCTGATACGTTCAATCAAATACTCTTTGATGATTTCGTGTTTGTGTACAATTTCCATGTATACCCCTCCACTTATGATGTGTCCTAATCATTTTATCATATCTACATATTTTATTCATCCGTTAATGATTAAGTATATCAATTTGATAATGATGGGAAAGAAGGAGATTACCAGGCTGAGTCGGATAATATGCATCAGTGCGATTTGAGTGATATTGATGGATCGGTCATACTCATTGGCCAGTATGACCATTTCGGCTGCGCCGGCCGGTGAGGTTGAGAATATGGCGGTCGCAAAATTCAGGTAACCGAAACGAGACAGCGATTTGGAGGTGAGAAAATTGTTGGTTATAAACAGTGCCAACATGATGGTAATGGGAAAGATCAGTGAAGCGATTGCGGTTATGGAGGTCAGTTGTATCTGGGTTGCCAAAAAACTTCCGGCGACGATCTGAGCAAACCGACGAAACCAGGAAGGTGTGTATCCCTTTTTTGTGGTCAGGTTATATCCTGCCACAAATATCATGGCAAATGAGAGTGCCCCGGCCGGAACTTGCAGAAAATTTCCGGTCATTGAACCTATGATCCCAATGAGCAGTGTAATAAGGAACTTACCTCCGGGGTGCAGTGGGATTGGTACCTTTTCCATGACCAACGGCCGATTTCCGGATGGCTTGACAGAAACGATTTTCTTTAACCAGAACGGAAAGATGATAACGATTCCGATCAGACGGGATATCTGCATGATTGCCACCGAGGTGATATCCGCATCGTATTCCATGCTCACTAAGGCCATATCGAAGACACCGCCGGGTACCGTTGAAAACATCGCCGTGATCAACGTCATATCTGTGATCCAGACGATGATCAGTGATGAGAGGATCATGGTCACAAGCATCGTCACAAAGGTTATCGCAATCGGAACGATCAGAGTTTTCAGGGTTTTCAGATGTTCTCTTTTGACACTCAGTCCGATATAGGTTCCGATGGATGCCTGAATCAGAAAGCGGTAGTCCATGGGGAAATAGGTCAAGCCACTAATCAACTGATAAGTCAGCACGAAGGACATCGATCCAAGAACATATGGAATGGGCAGTTTGAGACGATGGAACACCTGGGCTCCTAAATAGCCGATGATGACTGTCAGTATCAGGCGGATCCACAGGACAGAGAGTATATCAGTCATGCAAAATCACATTTTCTGCGGTTTATCGAAGCGTTTGAAAACTCTTGAATCCAAAGAAGGCACTGATGGCCGCTCCGATGAAAAACAGCGGTTGGATCGGCAGGTTGGCGTATTTGTCAATGCCCAAAATTACCAGCAGAGCTCCGAGTACAAGATAAAGTAATACTTTGAGCAGAACTGTGTTTTTGGATGGTTTTCCATACTGTTTCGTAACATTGATATGATAGTTTTCAATCTTCTTAAACCCAGGCAACAGCTTTTTCTGATAGAAAAACTCGACCCCGCCGAAAAACACGATGCCAAATCCAATTAAAAACGGATATGGGATGTTGAGGGTGTACAGAAAAAAGGTTAGAACGACCAGGAAAATGTGGCGGTAGCTCAACAAAAAGAACAAGGTCAGCTGTTTTTCAGGAATGATGTATCCTGTCTTTTTCTTGTCATCATAGAAGATAAATCTGCCCTTTTTATCCTTGATGACCCGTATCATTTGTAAGGTTCGATCAGATATCATAAGTACCTCCGATATTATTATAACTTATAAATACAAGTAAAAACACTGGTTTTTACAGTCAATTGTTATCAATAACAAAAAGGATGGCAATGCCATCCTCAGGTAGAAGAAAAATACTTCTTTTAGAGTGGTATAACTATCTTTATCATTCGATCTAGTCAATTTCCATTTTAATTTATACTGAGTTTGCTAATTCATCATCCATTTCCATAATGGTTTTCAAAGCATCACAAACGATTTGGATGGTGTCTTCCATATTCTTGAATGACATAATCGATGCTGCACGAGCTCCTTTAATTGATGCAACCACAAAGAGGGCAGCAGACTCCATTTCCGAACAAACCACATTCGAGCGTTCCCATGCTTTCCAACGCGATACAAGCCGATCCTCATTAGGCATATTGAATGGCTCATGCTGACCATAATATGAGTCCTTTGTTTGAGCAATTCCTTCCAGATAGTTCTTACCGTTGCTCTTTGCTGCTTTGGCTAAAGCATCGACTAAATGCCTGTCGGCTATTGCTGGGTACTCAATTGGGACATAATGAATGGTCGTCCCTTCATCCCTTACTGCTCCAGTGCAAATAACACCATCGAGTTCTTTTGATTTTGAAGCCTCATTTACCCTTCCTGCAGTTCCAATCCGAATAAACGTATCTGCTCCTGCCCGAATAAGTTCTTCAATGGCTATTGCAGCAGATGGACATCCCATGCCGGTTGAGGTAACTGCAACTCGTTTACCATGAAGTGTTCCAACCCAGGTTTTATGTTCGCGTTTATGCGCAATAAGTTGTGGATTTTCAAAGAAAGAGGCAATCAGATCCGTTCGAAACGGATCGCCTGGCAATAATACATAGCGACCTACTTCACCGGGCAGCACATCGATATGATGCATTTTCTTAAGAAGTGTATCTGCCATTACTCGAGCCCTTTCCATTGTAATGTGTTTTTCAGCACATGCAAGTATCTGTCTTTATCAATTCTTTCTACCACTCTACAGTTTTTTGGCAGTTTAGAATGACGACGAATATCGACAATTGTCCGTCCAAACATGGCGTTTTGAGTCAGCTCGACATCTACATTGAAAATATCTGTAACAGCGCTATCGGGTTCGATAACCGTAAACATAGCTGCAGCGTCATGAATAACCATTCCCGGTGATCCCAAAGTGTTTTGAATGTGTTTATAATGACGTAACATCCCTCTGATTTCAGGCAATATATCTTGCTTTTTATCAAATAAAACATGATGCTCATCTTCAGTCATTCTTGTTGTTTCTGTCGCATTCAATCCAATCATCGTCAACGGAATCCCTGAGTTTAACACAACTTGCATAGCATGTGGATCAGATACAACATTCGCCTCACTGAATGGCCGTTCATTGCCCGTTGTTGTTGTTCCTGCCATCATAATAATTTCTTTCACGTATTCTCTCAAATCTTCATATTTAAATAATGCAATGGCAACATTGGTTAGCGGACCCAGAGTGACTAGGGTCAGTTCACCATTATATTTTTTCGCTTCACGATAAATCGCGTCCCACGCATACTCTTGCTCTGCTTTGCTTACCGGAGGCTCAAAATCAACATTGCCCATTCCGTTATGCCCGTGAAAATCACCGAATTTTTTCTCCGGTAAAAACAGGGCTTTCGCGGCGCCTTTGTAAACCGATGTTTTCAGATTAAAGGTATCATTCAAAATCAGTGCATTTTTCGTTGTTACTTCTACTGAGTTATTTCCAAATACTGTTGTCAATCCAACGATGTTAAGTTTTTCGCTGGCAAAGGCCATTAACAAAGCGATCGTATCATCTACACCCGGATCGCAATCGATTAATATATGTTTTCTCATATGTTCCTCAATTCCTCAAATCTTGCTCTAGCTTATGGCAAGAATCAATAATCAGTTTCAAAAATCTTAATCGATCGACATTCATATAGAATACTCCGTTGTTTTCCCCAAGACGACGTTCCTGCGGACGAATGTCTACGATACATGCACCTCTTGTTTTTGAACCTTCAATATCAACATCAATGAAAGCCTCATAACCTGTAAACATATTGGGATCAATCAAACTTGCCACAGCACAGGAATCATGCATTGGGCATCCTTCCAGTTTCCGTTCCTGAACATAGCAAATTGAGTAAAAATCAAGTAAATCTGCTACAAATTGGAACACCGATCCTTTTTCTTGTCTGAAAAGATGAAATTCATCCTGTCTTATCAGTGCTTTATGTGTAACATCCAATCCAAAGAAATGGACTGGGATTCTCGAATCAGTTACCACCTTTGCTGATTCCGGATCATTCCAAACATTAAACTCAGCCAGTTGCGAGCGGTTTCCTTCGTATACCCCACCGCCCATGACATGGATCTTTTCAATTTTATGATGCAAATGAGGATAGGCTAACAAAAAGGTTCCAATGTTTGTAAATGGCCCAACTGCAACCAGGACAAAAGGATCTTCACTTTTCTCTACCTGTTCAGCAATGAAATCTACTGCCCGCATGTTCAAGGATTTGGTTTTCGGTTCAGGCAAAACAGGACCATCCATACCACTGGCTCCATGAACATCTTCCGCTACTCTTAGTTTGCTCATCATCGGATTACTGCGACCGCTTACGACCGGTACATCTGTCCTGCCGACAAGCTCAAGAATTTTAAGTGCATTGGCCGTAGTTTTCTCAACCGTTTGATTACCGCCAACAGTCGTAATTCCTTTTAAGTCAAATTTGTCACTTGCAAGTGCTATAAGTAAAGCAATTGCATCATCATGTCCTGGATCACAATCGATGATCAAGGGAATCTTTTTCATGTAGTTTCTCCTTTAATTTCTTTGATTTTCTTGGTCTTTTCCTTACTGTCCTTATTAGACGACCCTACAAACATTAAACCAATGATCGTAACGACATAAGGTAACATCTGCATAAACTCAGCCGGGATTCGTAGAGTTTGAAATACATTTGATATCGCATCGGCAGATCCAAAGAATAGTGCAGCTATCAAAGTATAAATAGGAACTCCACCTCCGAGATTTTGGGCAGCAATACCTATAAAACCACGTCCACTGACCATATCTCTGGTAAAAAACGGCAAATAACCCATTGACATATACATCCCACCAAATGAAGCGATAATTCCGCCAATCATCAGTGCGATTACTTTTGTCCGGACAACTTTAATACCTACAGATTCTGCTGCGTGTGGGTTTTCACCAACTGACCGGATTCTTAAACCGAGCGTTGTCTTGTAAATTAGAATATAAACCGCTAGTACCGTAAACAGACTTACATAAGTCAGGGAATTATGTCCGGAAAATATCTGACCGATAACTGGAATATCTTCAATGATCGGGATATTTACTACAGGGAATCTCAGACTGCGCAATGAGGATGAGGTTCCTTTGTTACCTGTCAAAACAAACAAAGCAAATACTGTGCCTCCACTACCCAAAATGTTCAGTGCTAATCCTGTAAGTACTGGATTGGATTTTAGTACAAGTACAAAATATGCAAAAATCACTGCGATCAGTACACTAGAGAGAATTCCTGCAACTATTCCGACAAACAGGTTCTGTGTATAAGCACTTCCGACAACACCCCCAAGAGCAGCAAACAGCATCATGGCTTCAAAAGCAATACACATGATTCCACTCTTGCGGACAACCAACGCTGCCATTGCAGCAAATACCAACGGTGTCGATACACGAAGGATCGTATAAATGAACTGTGGAGATAGTATATTTGAAATAATGATATCCATACTATACCTCCTCTGCGGCTAGCGCATCTTTTGAGCGTTGTACAATACGTTTATGTTTCCAACCCTCCAAGAAACGTTCCGCAGCAACAAACACGATAATGACAGCCTGAATTATGAATATAAGCTCAATGGGTACATCGGAGGTTCGTGACATAATGTCGGCTCCGGTACGTTTGTATGCTAAGAAAAACGTTGCCAGAGGAATCAATTTTGGATTATATCCCGCCAGTATGGCAACCAAGATCCCATCAAATCCATGACCGGACAATCGCTGATACTGAAAGCGGTTGTAAATACCGAGCTGTTCAATGGCTCCACCGGCACCGGCAATAGCTCCACCTAAGAGCTGTGAAAGCAAAATATAATATCCTACTTTGATTCCGGAGTATTTCGCAAAGTTTGGGTTTTTTCCAATCATCCGAATACTGTAGCCCCACTTACTCTTCATCAAAAACAAATATCCTAAAATGATAAGGGCGATAGCTACAAACACTCCCGCATGAATCCGGGTCACGGAGAACAAACGAGGTAAGATTGCTGATTTTGGATACTCCCAAGATGCCAAATAACCAGCTTGCGGATCAAGAATCATGTAGTTGATTACATACAGTCCTAAAAAGAAACAGACGTAATTAAGCATCAAAGATGAAACAACAGGCAAAGCATTAAAGCGGAGATAGAGAAGCGCTGGGATAACACTGATAATTGCACCTACCAAACCACCAGCTGCAATCGCCAATATTGGATGTATTCCTGAGGGAAGAATGAAACTCACTGCAACATAAGCAGCCGCAACTCCCCCGAGAAAGAAAGCACCTTCTCCAGACATATTGATCTGACCAGCGGAGTACATAATGCTTACACCCACGCCTGTAAAGAGAAGCGGAATCATCAGTTCCACAATATTACCCATTCTTCGGACCGTTGTGAGTGGC
Source organism: Erysipelotrichaceae bacterium UBA2227 (assembly GCA_002348095.1). Taxonomy (GTDB): domain Bacteria; phylum Bacillota_I; class Bacilli_A; order Erysipelotrichales; family Erysipelotrichaceae; genus UBA2227. The sequence goes on from DDYT01000004.1 coordinate 22,994, forward strand.
CCAATCAGAAAATCAAACATCGTTTGAAAAGGATTGCTGCTTGTAAACAAAATTATCAGAAGTGCTAGAAGAAGTGCACTAGATATCGCAATCGTTATACGTAGCAGTTTGAACTGCTTTTCAAGATTCTTCATAATGCATCACCTTCTCAATTTCCTGCGGAGTCTGAACTTTTAACCCCAACATATATTCACCCAGTTCTTCCTCACTTACGTGAACCTGATTGTTTAGGTAAGCGACGATTTGACCTTCACACATAACGGCTATACTATCACTTACTTCAATAATTTCAGTGAGATCTGCAGAGATCAACAGTACTGCAGCTCCATCATCCCTTAAATCAACGAGTTTATTTCTTATAAATTCACTGGAACCTACATCGATTCCGCGTGTCGGCTGATTAGCAATAACTAATTCAGGCTTAAGTGAGAACTCGCGAGCAACTACAACTTTTTGCATATTACCACCAGACAAAGTTTTGATTAGTGCATCCTTACTGTCACATTTGACATTGTATTGTTTTATCAGATCATTGACATGCTTTTTTATGTAATTATTATTAAACAGCCAATATTTATTAAACTCTTTTTTATAGAAGCGGTCGGAAACCAAGTTCTCCTCAATAGTCGCATCTGAAACTGTTCCAAAAGTCATCCTATCTTCAGAAATGTGTGATATGTTTTGCTCTCGCAAATTTCTTATGGATTTATTAACAACGCTGTTTCCTTTGTAGAGAATTTCACCCAATTGAAACCCTTCAAGACCGGAAATTAAGTTCGAAATCTCTCTCTGGCCATTTCCTTCGACACCGGCCACACCAAGTATTTCACCCTTTCTTACACTAAATGAAACATTCTTTACAACATGTTTTCCATATTGATCGACATAATGTAGGTTTTTAACTTCAAGAATCTTTTCTTTTGGTTTCGCTGCTGTTTTGTCGATAGTCAGCATGACGTCTCTTCCGACCATCATTCGGGAAATCTGCTTCTCATTTAAATTCTCTACATCATCAATCCCGGTCACACGGCCGTCACGCAATATCGTCACACGGTCGCAGAGCGCCATGATTTCATTTAGTTTATGTGAGATAAAAATGATGGTAAAACCGTTCTTCTTCAGTTCTCTGAGCTGAACAAACAGTTCTTCTGTTTCTTGCGGAGTTAAAACAGCGGTAGGCTCATCTAAAATCAAGACATCAACCCCTCGCAATAGAATCTTAAGAATTTCAACTCTTTGCTTAAAACCAACGGGTAAATCCATTACTTTCGCCAAAGGATCAATGGGGAGTTTGTACTTATGAGATATTTCCTTAGTGAGTTTCACAGCTTGGTCAAAATCAAAAAGACCTCTTTTTTTCGGTTCGATCCCTAACACCATATTCTCGGCAACAGTAAGTGATGGAACAAGCATGAAATGTTGATGCACCATTCCAATACCCAGTTCCAATGCTTTTAGTGGATTGGTGATTGAAACAGGTTCTCCTTTATAGATAATCTGACCTTCTTCCGGTTGTTCCTGACCGAAAAGCACTTTCATCAGTGTGCTTTTCCCTGCACCATTTTCACCAATGAGGGCATGTATCTCTCCTTTTTTTACTCGAAGATCGATGTTTTTATTTGCGACAAATCCATTGTCATAGATTTTCGTAATCCCCTCCATAACAAGTATGTACTCATTTATTTTCTCATCAACATTCACATTGCTCTCTCCTTTATTTATCAAATATAGAGGCCTTAACGGCCTCTATATCATTGAGACGACTGACTACTCAGATGCCTTGCGTTTCCATTCGTTTACTGCTTCAGTAGATAAACCAATCGCTGTTGGTACAACGACTTCGCCACTGATAATCTTTTGCTCTGCTGCGTCAACTGCTGCACGAATATCGGCTGGTACGAACTGCTCGTAGAACTTATTCTTCGCAAGACCCATTCCATTTAGTGCAATACCTGCGCCTTGATGTACACCATATTGAATCGTGCCTTCAACGAACTCTTTAATTTTGTTATAGATAAGTACATCTAGATGCTTAACAACAGATGTAACGATATGGTTGGCTTGTGTTACGTTGCCTTCAGCTTCAAATTGAAGGGCACGGTCTTGGTCAACACCGATTGAATAACGTTTTGCTAAAACGGATGCTTCATAGACACCATAACTCGCTGAACCAGCGACTGCATAAACAATATCTGCTCCTTGATCATACTGAGCCAATGCCAACTCTTTTGCTTTGGCACTATCAGTAAAGTTACCAACGTAACTGAACAGGACTTTCACTTCTGGATCCACTGATTTTGCTCCCGCAATATAGCCAATCAAGAAGTCGTTGATAGCAGTATTTTCACCACCACCAACAAAACCAATTACTTTCTGACCATTAATTTTGTCATCGCCGGTAACTTGTGTCAGTTTTGCGGCCATGACACCTGCTAAATACGAACCTTCATTTTGTTTTGACAAGATAGAAACTGCATTCGGATAATTATGCTGTGTGAAATCCAATGCTACATCGTACAACACAAACTTTTGATCCGGATAGTTTCTAGCTGCCGCAGCTGTGGCTTGAAGTAAGTTAAACGTACCTGAAATAACCAAATCCCATTCACCGCTTTCGCTGACTTCGGTTAATGTAGGTTCCTGACGAGTCGGATCTCCTCCGAGTTCAATCGCCTTAACTTCAACACCAAAGTCTTCAGCAGCACGTGTGACACCGCTCCATACCAAATCAGAGAATGCTTTGTCACCAAGGTTAGTGTTGATAATAACTACGATTTTTTTCTTCTCTTGGTCAACGGGTTTCGGTGAACAGCCGGTAACAAGAAGAATCAAAACAAGAAACATACTGATTATAATTGCGCTCTTTTTCATTTTTCCTCCATTTTAGTTTTGAACAAGATTGCTCTTTTTAGCAACATCCATAAACAATTGAATAAACACTCCCACTAAAATCACATTACCAATGGTTCCTAGTCCAAACACACCTCCCATCATGATTCCGACAACTAACAATGAGCAGTCAGCAATTATTTTTGCCATACGGTATGAGCATTTAAGCTTATCTATGATTACTTCGGTCATCAGATCATATGGACCAATACCAAAGTCAACCAACACGACGACTGATATTCCTAGCGAAGTGATTATCGTTCCGATGATGTTATACACCAACTGCCATTGTGTAAAAATTGTTTCAGCGGCCAATAATCCAGCAAAGAAGTTTATGCAGATTCCCATGGTCAACACCATTAACAATGTACCGATATTGATTTTCTCTCTTTTTAGAAAAAAAGCCACTACCAGAAAGAATCCATTAAGCAATAGATTTGCATTCCCATAATTTAATGGGAATACTTTTGTCAATCCATCTGACGCTGTGGCCATGGGATTTGTACCGATTCCGGATTTATATGTTAATGCTATCCCAAAGGCAGCGATAGCAATTCCAATACTTATAAGCAAAGATTTTCTAAGTGTTGTTTGAAAGTTACTTTTCGACATTCTGATGAGTTACCTATCCTATCCAATGTTGAACTTCACTAAATGTTGGGATCGAGTTTGATGCTCCCAATTTTGTTACAGATAACGCACTTGCTGCACTGGCATAATTCATTGATTCTTCAACAGACATTCCTCTAAACCGGCAAGCCAGAAAATACCCAGTAAACGTATCTCCGGCCCCTGTTGGATCAAGGGCTTCCACCTTAAACGACTTCTGGAAATACTTCTTTGTGCCACTATAGTATACTGAACCGTTTTCTCCTAGTGTCAGAACAAACTCAGCAATCGGATAGCGCAACTTCAAATCCGAAAGAATGTTTTCGATCTCCGTTTTACCTGTCAATCGAAACCCTTCAACTTCATTTAATATAAAAGTACTAATCTTGTTTAGCGACGACTTCAAAAGAGTGTCTGTAATCGGAGATGGATTCAAGTGAATTTTCAAACCTTTTGCATAAGCTCTGTTAATCAAATAATCCAGATTTGATATCTCATTTTGAATCAGTAACCAATCATCTTTATCGAAATTTTCCAGAACCAAGTCAATATCTTTCTCAGTGATTTCGTGATTTGAACCACCGTGAACGATTATTGCATTCTCACCGTTTTGATCTACTTGGATCACAGCATGACCACTTACATTAGATGAAGATAGGACAAAATCCGTATTCACGCCCTTCTCCGCCAAATATTCTTTCAGGAAACGACCGTCTTCACCAAGTTTTCCTGCATGGTATACCGGTACTCCTGCCAAAGTTAACGCAATTGACTGATTCAATCCTTTGCCACCGATTAACTCTACGTAATCAGTAGTTGAAATTGTCTCTTTTCTGGAAACGATTTCTGTGACTCGATAGACCCGATCGATATTCATCGAACCATAATTAAGTATTCTCACTATAAGATCCTCCTTTTACACTTGAAACACTGTTTCTGACGACGAGTTTAGGTTCAAGTTCCTTAACCTCTACCGCTTTCTCATTCTGAGTGTTTTCGATTTGCTTCACTAAAATCCGAACACTTTCCTCTCCGATCTGATCGATTGGTTGGTGAATCGTCGTCAATCCGGGATAAACAATATCACACAGGTTTATGTTGTCATATCCAACCACTGATAAATCAGCAGGAATTCTAATGTTATGCTTACTAGCAGCACGATAAATTCCAAAAGCCATAATGTCATTCTGACAGAACACTCCCGTGATATTTTTCTCAATAAAACGGGACATTGCTTTTAACTCTAAGCCAGAAGAGAAATTTCCTTCAACTACGCAAGACTCATCATATGGAATACCAAACTCTTCAAGTGCTCTTTTATACCCTTCCAAACGTTGCTGACTGGTTGTTAGTCCCAGAGGTCCGGTAAAACATCCGATGTGCGTGTGGCCTTGCTCGATCAGATAGCGTGTGGCCAAATATCCACCAATAACATTGTTTACAGTTACCATACTGCTTTGAAAACCTTTAGGTTGGCGGTCGACTACCACAAACGGAACTCCGCTTTCTTGTAAAAACTCCATGTTCCGTATATCTTCATTTTCAGGAAGATGCGAAGATTTTGTCAAAACGATTCCATCTACTTGGTGATCGACGAACAACTTTAAATACTCATAGTCTCTAG
>DDYT01000010.1 GCA_002348095.1 Erysipelotrichaceae bacterium UBA2227
CTCGGCCGCTGACATCGACGGTCTTAACGCCCAACTGAATCAAGTGTTTGATCGTCTGCCTGCTCATCCCAAAGCCGACCTCTTTGACAATGACTTCAACTCCGACATTGGCAACGATATCTCTTATGTTTCTTTCCCACAAATGGAAGTCACGGTCACCTTCAGGCATAACGATTTCCTGAGGTGCATTGAGATGGATTTGTAACGCATTGGCATTCAATGACTCTACTGCAATACAGGCATCTTTTAGTGAACGGTCAGCACCGACATTGGCGAATATAATGCCATCGGGATAAACCTCGCGGACGATTTTATAACTTTCGGCCTGTGCTGGATCCTTTATGGCTGCACCGTAAGACCCCGTGGCCATCGCAAGTCCGGTAGTTTTTGCGACCTGCGCCAATTGAGCATTGATTCTTTTAGCCGTTTCACTGCCCCCGGTCATCGCATTAATATAAAAAGGGAATTTCAGTGTTATTCCGGCGATGGAGGTCTGAAGATTGATCGGTTCTTTATTGATGGGTATCGAACGGTGGACAAAGCGGATACGATCAAAATCCGATGACGGATTCTCGTCGCTTTGTTGAAGGGCTAAGCGGATATGATCATCTTTGCGGATACTTGTCATACGACCTCCCTTGAAGCTGCCTGTATGGACAGCGGTATTATACCTTCACTTACTAATATATCATCAATCTTTATCGGATGTGAGAAAAATGCTAAGGCACAATCCCCGCCTCCGGCACCTGAAGATTTTCCTGCTCCTCCATAGATCTCACATAGTCGGATAAACGTTTTAATTAACGGCGTTTCAATCTCTATTTTCGCCTGTTTTTCCAGCTGATTAAGCCACTGGCGATAACGGGCAACCCCTGAAACAAATATTTCAGCATCAGATGAATTAACCATTGTATCCACGATATTTTTGGCATCCACAAGATAATCACGATACTGTGGTGAAAAAATAAGAGCCCTCACTTGTTCTACCTGACTCTGGGTAGAAGAAGGTTGTTGCGTCCAACCCACGATCCAAGTTAATCCCTTCGGCAGATCAATATATTCAATCGACAGTTTCGGCCATTCCATCTCTAACGAAACATTAAGCGGAAGATGACTGTTTATATCCTCAAAACGGGTATAACGGATGACCCCACCATAGACTGCGGCAGCCAAGTCCCCAAACGATCCCTGTACATTCAATCTGAGCTGACTGATCACGCACAGCTTAAATAAGGTCAAAGTATCTAACGTCTGTTTAAAATAGTTGTTCAATCCTTTGATGATTGCGGCAACGATCGCACCGCTTGAACCCAATCCAAACTTACGGCCATCGACATGATCTAAATCGCTGGTGATCGTGACGGAAACCGGATGATGATCGATGTTGCGTGAGTCGAGGTACTCAAAAAAGATTCGTAGTGCAGAAATGGCATAACTGTAGTATCCGTCTGCCTTATCAAACAAATCAAACGTAACTGATTTACCGGAGTTTAAGCTTATCAGCGAAAATCTGTCTGATGGCTCAATAGATACATGTATGCATCGATCCGTCGCTAAGATGATCGCCGGATATCCCGGTTGGATGACCGCATATTCACCGGCAATATACAGCTTTCCCCATCCGATGCCCTCAGCTTTCATCAAGGATCACCGAACCTTCCGATGGCAGACACATGATCAAGTTTTCCTGATCGATCAAATCAGATAGTCTTTGTATAATTGTATTCGCCTGAGACCGACGGGTCAGTATTTTTACATTGGGACCGGCATCCATCGTCGGATAACAGTCAAAACCTTGTTGGTTAAGATCATCGATCAGCTTCAAGACGGACAATGTCTGCGGTTGTAAGTATACGATTGGCGGATTTGCGGCCATCATGCTGGCATGCATACGCAACGCATTGTTTCTCGTGATTTCACCAACCTCACGAAAGTCTTGCTTCTTAATGGCTGACATCATATGCTCAAGATCGATCTGAGCATTCTCCACCCATGCCGGAAAATACGGAGAGGTCAGTACCGTGATTCGCATGGCCTCTCTGCTTGATATTTTTTTCTGTTTCTGACTTATGATCACAATGATCATCGCAATATCCCAGTCTGCCCTGTCAAATTCATAAGCATAGGGTATCGCATCTTTCTTCCATATTGCAAAGCCGCCGAACAGACTGCGCGTCGCTGAACCTGAACCAAACCGGGTAATCTCAGACAATTCTTTCTTTGCCATATTCAGATTGAAATAGCGATTGGCTGCGGTTGCGCATGCAGCGTACCCGGAAGCACTGGACGCTAATCCTGCCGCCGTCGGGAAGTTGTTGACCGAAGTGATCCGTACCGGATTTTTTCTTATGCTTAACTCACGGAAGCGGTCAATAAAGCGAAACAGTTTCATCGACTCTTGCTCATCCTGAATCTGTCCGTTAAGAATAAACTCATCCTTCGCAGAAGTTTCAATCGTCGTATCGGTATATAGTTTATCCAAGGTCAATGACAGTGAACTGTTAAAGGGAATGACTCGATCTTCATCTTCTTTTCCCCAATACTTTACCAATGCAATATTGGCATGTGCCCGGGCTTTGACCTTTTGAACATTCAAATCTAAAACCCAACAGTCATTGGAGTTCCATCGTGCAAGTACCGCATCCCTGGAAGTCTCATCAGCACACAGAGCAATCACGCATCCCCCACGACCGCCCCCGGTCAGTTTTGCACCTAGGGCACCGGCAGCGATGGCCTGATCGACACACACATCGATGATCGGATGACTGACAGTCAAGTGTTTTAATAATTGCTGGGCAAGAATCATGTTTTTACCCAGTTTCTTCATATTCCCTTTTTCAATCAGGGAAACCGAGCTCTCACTCAGTTTGCCGAGTTGGTCTAAAGTATTACGAAAGGACTCATCCTTTTTTATGAGCTGGGCGACATCCATGACCGCTTGTTTGGTTGAGGCAGATATACCTGTATCCATGATGACCAGATACCCGCTCATTCTTGACTGGATCGGAGATATTCCTTTTCCCCGCTTAAAGACGACCGGAAATCTACTGTTAACGATCACTCCGTCCAATCCTGAAGGATTGCCATGGGCAAGCGTCTCTCCGATATGAACAAGTTCAAGCAGTTGTTCTTGTGGCAAATGAATTTTTTTGAAATGAAACAAGGCTTTAATAATCGAAGATACGACCGCAGCACTCGACCCCATTCCCCTGGACGGCGGAATTGTACTGTCGATCGTGATTTTCAACGGTTCCCCGATCATCAGCCTTCGCTTAGTTTCTGAAATGACCTCACATACGTGATTGAGATGTGTTGGAGCTAAAATAATCTTGCCGTGATATATAGAGCTGACCAGGATGTCTTCTTCACTTTTTTCAACTTTAACTGAAACGGTATGCGAAAAAAGCGGTAATGCGATGGCCCCATAGCCATACACGACCGCATGTTCTCCCATAAGAATGATCTTCCCGTGACTTATGGACTCGTTCATAAAAATCCTTCCTGCTTATAATAAATATTGTATCAGAAATGGCGCGGCATACAACGACATAAACTGCACACCGTAGTTAACCCCAAGCTTATTCAATGTCCCACTGATCAAAGCTATCAGCAGTACGCCGAAAATATTGATCAGTCCGGCATCCATGTAGGCTAACAGCAAGATAAATGCCACAAAAAGACCAAGCACGGCTTCATGCGGAATCATCTTAAGGATGAAATTTGTAAAGCCGTTGGCAAAGCGACTGATGAAGGTATAGGTGATGACAGCTGCGATGGTCGCTGCAATCAGCGTCACGACCACAAACTGAGAAGTGCTCAGGATATGATGTAAGTTATTTTGAAGCGTCAATACCGGCGGTGCATTGAACAATGCGCTACCCGGGCCGATGGCTACCGGTGACAATGGAATACCCAGAGCTAACAAAGGAATGACGATTTGAGACATATAGGTGGACTGAGCCATCGCCGACTTAGCCACGATGCTGATTTGCGCACTTTCGGTCACATCACTGCTTCGCTTGGCCATCAACTCACCAATGAGAATGATGAGTCCGACCGGGCTTAAAACAAACAGAAAATTTGTAATCAGTGCGGAAAGCGAAGCGCTTTGCATCTCTTTTTTACTTAGAATGCGAAAAGGATTCAACGATTTGATTCTCTCATCGTTTTTATTCAGGCGAATCGTTTTATATCCGGAAGCTTCCATCTGCTTATACGCATTTTTATTTAACAGTGAAAACAGTGAATGAACCAACGGGCCGATCGTGATGGCCAAAAAGAATGACGTCGTGATATTTACTGTGGGTGCAATGACTCCGATACCCCAATACAAATGACGAAGGCTTTGAAACAGGATGGCCAGCGGAAGGATGCTTAACAGCGATAATGTTTTCGCTTTCGATGTCAGTGACAGAAATATCGCCCCGCCGATAAACAGATAGCGGGCATATGGCGAAATGACTGTTGCGTAAGGCGCCAGCAGATTTGCCAGCACCAAAGACAGCGGAACTGAAATCGCTAAACTGACAAGCCCCGCCGCAGCCATCTTTTTAATCGTCATCGCCGCCATACCCTCATTTTTCAAATGAATCGCATTTTCAATCATCGGGCTGGAAAGCACGCCACCAGGAAGACCCGCCAATGCCGTAGGCATCGCATTGGTAAAGTTAAGTGTTACGATGGCCGATATAAAGAATGCCAGAACCACCATCGGTTGTACCTGGGCTAAAACGATTACCAATGTCACCGGCAGCAACACAGATGTTTCATCAGTTCCCGGAATAAAACCGATAAATATGTAAATTGCGGTAGCGATCAGAATCGCCGCCAAAATCTGAATGATCAGGATTGTGTCCATGTTTCATCCTCGATAATCAGATTTCTCTTTGGCTTAATCAAGCTAACTGAAAGTAAAAAACCAATGACCGCTCCGCCAAGTCCGAGTAGCAGACCCATCGGCCGATCCCCTTTGGGAGCAAACGAAAAAACAGTAAACGTTGTCACGGTAGTCAAAACCATCGAAATCAGTAAATGCCGGCTTTCCACAACATCTCCCCATATTTCAATAAATGCCTTTTCTTTAAGTAATTTTCTCATAATACCTCCAACGATACATTCTTATTATACTCAAACAAATCGAAAAGCGTGAGAATATACACCAAAAGAAAAGTCCTTTCGGACTTAGTATTGTTGGGCAATTTTGCTTATCAGCGAACTGTCGATGGATAATCCCGTAATTTCAGCAAGCGTTTCTTTCAATCCCTTTTCCTTAATCATTTCCTGAAGCCTCACAGCCTCTGTATCATCTTTTGAATCATAATGCAATGCATTGGCAATGGCTTCAATCAGAAAGTCAACAGATAGACCGACACGATCACATTCTTTCAGTGGTTTGACAAAGCGATCGTTGGCGGAAAGTTTACGAAGGACCCCTCGTCCGACACGAACGACTTCATCAACTAAATAGGGATTTTTAAAACGCTGAACCGTTTTAAGCATGTAATTCTTCTGAGCCTGCGCATCAAATCCATACTGCTGAACCAAATATGCGCTTGTCTCACTTAATGCTCCTAAGACCAATGCCTCAACTTGAGGATCTTTCATCGATTCAGGAATGGTCGTATACTGCTTCCGATACGCCGCATAAGCCACGACCGCATGGCCGGTATTGACCGTAAACAGTTTTCGTTCGATAAATGCTTCCAAACGTTCGGTAAAGTGAACTCCAACAATATCCAATGATCCTTTCAAGCCCTTTGTATCAATGACCCATTCATAGAACGGCTCAACTTTGACAAGCAACGGATCTTCATTGGTTTGGTTAGGTACGATTCTGTCGACTGCGGCATTGGGAAATCCAACCCATGTCTCAAGATATGTCTTAGCATCTTCACTGAGAAGTTCGACTAAAGCCGTTTTTAACTGATAAGAACCGCCGATGGTATTCTCACAGGCAATGATATTCAATGGTGTTTCCATTTGATTTTTTACCCGAAACTCAATTGTAGGTACGAGTGTTTTGGCAATTAACGGTAAAATCGAAGGTCCGACCGCGGTTGTGATCAAATCAGCCTGATTAAGTGCTTCGATAGCACGTTCCGTTTCACTTCGGCTGTTAATCCCGGTCACATTGGTAACTTGAATGGATTCAACAGATTCCCCGACCAATTCTACGGTATATTCTTGGCGTGCTTTTAATGCCTGGATCACGGTATCATTAACATCCAGGAAAGTTACATGATAATCCGACTGGGATAATAACAATCCGATAAACCCGCGTCCGATATTTCCTGCCCCAAAATGTACTGCCTGTTTCATGGCCTGCCCTCCTGAAAACGTAGTTTTACAGTTTCATTATAGAACGGGGTCTGTCCACAGGTTAGTTAAAGAAATTTAAGTTAATGTTGCCAGGATTGAATAATGATGCCAAAAAGCGAATATAGTGGTAGTATGTTTTTGTGAGGTGCGGATATGAATGATCGACTGTTACGACGTTTGGATGATATTGGAATTTCACTTAAAAATCGCAAGGATACCTTGGGTTTACTGGGATTAGGTTCTGTAGGTGTTGAGTTGAACCGATTGGATGAATTCTCGGATTTGGATTTCTTTGTGATCGTAGAAAAAGGAAGCAAGTCTGTGTACCTTGATTCCTTATTTTGGTTAGACGATGTCTATCCGTTGAATTATTCTTTTCGAAATACGGTTGATGGTTATAAAATATTATTTTCGGATGGTATATACGGAGAATTCGCGGTATTTGAAGAAGATGAGATGCCTGCGATTTCTTATAACAAGGGCCGCTGGATTTTTAAAAAAGAAAGATGTTCGGTGGAAAGTGTTCAGCAAAAACCGTTTCCAGCCTTGAAAGCAGCGTCTGTTGACTTCGCAGTCAACGAACTGCTGACAAATCTGTTGGTGGGTATGATGCGCTTTCGACGAGGTGAACGGTTGGCAGCTCAGCGTTTGGTTGAAGTTTATGCATTGAATCAACTTTTGAGTGTCCTTCCATGCATTTATACTCAGGAGGATGCGATAGCCGATCCGTTTAATCTCGAACGAAGAATTGAGCAGCGATATCCCGGTTTTGCAAAGAAGCTCCCTTGTTTCCTTCAGGGTTTGGACAATGTAAATGCCTCGGCCGCTCATTTGCTGGACTTTGTTTCAAAGCATTTCAATATCAATTATGCAATGGAAACCGAAATCAGAAAGTATCTTTAAGGTCTTGCTTTTTAAGTATACGAAAACCAAACAGCACCAGCATGTATACATACAAGATCGGTAATGCCGGCAATAAGAAAAAGAAATCGTAAGGAATCCACTGCGCAAACAAAGCAAATGCCGGATTGGTCGGAGCAGATAAGTCCTTCATGGTGAAGAAGTAATTTGCCTTGATCTGAAAACTTTGGTTCATAAACACATTGAAAAAATGCAAGGCTCCCCCGATCAGTAATACCATGGCCGTCAATTGTACGGCCTTTTTGACGGACGGTTTAGGATCATACAGTTTCCAGTGCGCCATCATCAGCGGAATCAGAAATATCAATCCATGGAAGATATAGTAGGATATCGTCATCCCGGAATACACGACTGCATAGTCATTACTGGGAATCAGGATTGCTGCCAGAGCGCCGGGCAGGCAAAGGTAAAATGCAAAATCCATTAAAATCGTCTTTTTGTAGTATAAAGAAGCCGGAATCATAAAAACTGCAATATTGCATAGCTGCAGCGGCAGTAAAGTCAAAATGTGAGAACCGTAAATAAAAAAGTAGTAGAGGTTCCAAATGTAAGCCAAAAAAGTAACGATGCTCAGAGCATACAAAAATTGATACTTGGAATCTACGGTCCTATTGCGATAGATAAAATAACTGACCATGACGAAAACTATCGTCAGCAGATAGTAGTTCATCAAAGGAAAAATCGAATAAATCATTGTCATGTTCTATCTGCTCGAAGAGTTCGCGCCGGCAGCTCTTTGTTGTGACATCACAGCATCAATGGCCAATACGACTGCCAAGGCATTGAGTTCATCCCGAGGATCCATGATGTCAAGGACATAGGTGTCTCCCCAGGCAAGCCATTCTTTTTTGATCGAAACCACGATACGCCCCTGACTGAGAATTTCATAATCATGTGCCCAAAAATTACCGTTGACTTCCCAGTCCAGACCTAACACAGCATAGCGCGGTTTCAAGAACGTAAACTCTTTTACAATTTCAGCCACCTGCAGTTGGTTAACAAAAACAAAAAACCGGGGCAGAAAGCTCCATACTTTCTGTTGAAGAAAAATCCGTTCCACTCGGTTTGCATCATAAACATGAAGTTTCTTTCCTAAAGTAAATATCTCTCCCTCAACAAAATAGCGGTCAAATCCGGTCTCATCTTTGACAGTGAATTTGTCATTGAATGAAAACACTTTTTGTTTGATATAAAGTTTCATGATTTTTCGTATTATCAATTTAGGTTAGTAAATTGATAAATTCCTTTCT
>DDYT01000032.1 GCA_002348095.1 Erysipelotrichaceae bacterium UBA2227
TCAGGATGATGTCCTCTTTGAGTCTTTCCGGAAGAACTGTATAGCGAAGGCTTACTCCTTTAAACACCTCATCATACGTAATGGTTGACGAGAGATTTATGAGAACTTTCTTACTCTCATTGACACTGAGCCCCTTGGCCTCTAAAGGTAAAGCGACTTGAGCCAGGGATGACTGAGCATCAAGCAATGAAAAAGAGATCTCATACGATCCCTGACTCAGCTGTACCAGTTGCTTGGATGTGGCGGTTTTCGCAAACAGCACCGAAAAACTGTTTTTCTTGTTTTTTTATACCTGCTCACCCTTCACATTTTGTTCAGTGAGCGTATTATCGATATCCACCCACGCACCGTTTTCCTTCACATGGACCGAGGTGGGATACAGGATGGCTTCATAGGAAAAATCATCTTTAAAGAAATGCTTGATATTTCTTTCCCGTTTGCTTAAATCTTCCCCGACAAGTTCCCCTTTGGCGTTGTACTCCCTGGGTTCTGTTTGTTGGATCACTGGTGCTAAAGCATTTTCGCCACTTTCAGACGATGTCTGGGCGAATGACCGTATCGGTGCATGATGAAAAAACAGGCACACGGTGAGCATGAAGATGAAACATGATTGTAGGGTTTTTTTCATAAAATCCCCCTTACGATTCAATGAAAGGAGAATAAAGATGAAATGCGAACGACCGTTTTTCAACGCAAAAAAACATGGTTTGAATAGGCTTCAGTTTCCCATGTGCGGCCGCATGATTCATATGATATCCCCCGGCATTATTTATCTAAAAATTATCATTCAACTTCATGATTGTCAAGAGCGTTTTGTGAAATTGATTAACAAACTTGAAGGATTCAAGTTTTGTACCATCAAACAGTGTACGGTGTGAAGTTCATCTTGTATTGATCGTTGAACCTCGTAACGGCAAACTTAGCCGATCGATTCAAAATCATTCAAGCTTTCTAAACTGTTTTCCATTTCCGGATATCTATCCCTGCCCACGTGCAAAATATCCACTATTCAGTGGATATTTTGCGTGGTCATATCGTGACCACATTTTCTGGCGATTACTTTAAAGAAAATTCATACTTCAGTAAAACTCATCGTTTTACTTTTATATTAAACATCCAGTTGCTACCTTATTGCATACCCAAATATATGACATTTCTTGAAGTTTTGGGTGGAGTCAACTTCCTCAACCATCCACTGCGGATTGATATCCAACATCTCCATCCAATCATAGAGTATGTCTATCAGGTGTACCTCTTCCGGATCTTTCATCCGATAGGGATTGGCAATCTTGCTGGACTCCCATGCCAATGGCTGACTGACCTCTTGTTCATCCACTTCGAACACTTCATCGATGACCCAGTGATCGACACATTCGCCCTGATCGTAGAGTCGTGCCAGACTTTCAGAAAACTCAAAGGAGTACAGGAAGAATCCGGAAGTGACTAAAACTTTAGTCAAGTGTTTGGATAGTTGGTCATAATCATTAAGGTGTTCATTGGTGATCCCTGACTCATCCAGTTCCATGATGATCCAAAAATTCTGAGTCTCCACGATACACCAAGTTCGCTCCCACATCTCTCGATCACTTCTTCTATGATAACCCTTGGTTTTAAAGAACTCGTCCATGTATGTCTGAATCTGCTTCCAGTTTTCAGCTCCTCGACGGATAACGATCCTTTCCAAGTTATCGATAACAGGAATACGTGGTGGTATAACCTTCTGAGTCTTTTTAGGCTTCGATTTCTTATTCTCCATTAGAAGCAATACTTCGGATAAATACTTTTGATATCCGAGGTAAATTTTCTCCTTCTCTGTTTCAGGATGATTCACCTTATTTCGCCATTCATCTCTTTTGTTTAACAACTCATCAAGGTTTGATCGATATATCGAAACATTATTTTGAGCTGACTCAAGCTGATTTTCCAGCGATTTTCGCTGTTTTCTGCCTGACTCACTGTCTGCCTCTGATGAGTTTATCATTCTTAATGTCTCATCAACACTGATTACATGAAAGTCGAGTTCATGTTGCTCATTCTCAATCCAAATCATACACTTCAACTCTTCTTCATTTTTGATTTGCTCCGTCTGGTTATGTAACACCAGATATCCCCAAGGAAAATTGAGTTGAAAATTATCCG
The DNA here is from genome assembly GCA_002348095.1 of Erysipelotrichaceae bacterium UBA2227. Taxonomy (GTDB): domain Bacteria; phylum Bacillota_I; class Bacilli_A; order Erysipelotrichales; family Erysipelotrichaceae; genus UBA2227. The sequence goes on from DDYT01000032.1 coordinate 2,140, forward strand.
AAAAAGTGTCATATGATTTGAATGGTCTTCTTCTACGCATGTCGTCTATAAACTCAACAATACTCACAAAATTTTCAACCTGAAGTCCTTTGAGTAACTCACATCGCAGTATTTGTTCAATGGTTTTCATGTAGAAATCAATAAAACTCTCATGAATGATGTTAATATAAACCAATCCTGATCGCGTCAATGATAAACTACCAAGCCCTTGAAACTCATAGTATAGATCACCAAAATCATCGGATGTTTCTTGGCACATGCCTCTGAGATAAGCAGGAAGAAAATCATTTATATTTGCGCGAATATTTCCATCCGAAAGGTGTACATCGATCGGACCCGTATACTCTTCATAAAGGTAATGAAATATTAATTTTGGTTGGATTTCAAAACTGGACCAGTCAGATCTTATTAAACGAATATTCAATATGATTGCACTATCCCTGTCACCTGATAACTTCACATAAGTATCATCAATTTTCACAAAGCCATACATCAACATGAGACCTTTAAGATGATGATGGAAGTCTTTTAAGATTTTTCTTTGATTCATAACTTACCTCTTATCGCAATAAAGTTTGAGAACCGAAAGCATCATTATAGGCACCAATAGCTCCCCCAGCAATTAATCCGCCAAGCATTGGATTTTCAGGTTCAAATTCCATGAAGTAACTACAATCTCTAGAAAATGAAGTTAAGCTCTCTTAAGCACCTATTCTGCTTATTCAGTTACAATGTTTTTCGTTTATCAAACTGAATTACAAACATTATCAAACTATTCATTCTCGAGTTGTACAATCTCACGAAGCAAGTCCCACTGAATTTTCTCATAAACTTCGGATTTATTTTCGTCACCTATTGAAAAATAAAGATAAGATAGAATCATATTCGTGTACGCTCTTTGGTAAGCTTCGGGTATATTGTCTTCTAGAACTTCAAAAGGCTCAGAAATTAAACAATTTAATGATTCAACGATCACATTATATTCTTTATTAGAGAATTTCTCTGAGTACATGAAGAAATCTGACCATTCTATTAATCTTAGCACATAGGAGTCAACTTCCCCTTTGGCCATTTGAGGGAAAAGATACCTAAATCTTCTTTGGAATTCGTCATAATCCTCATTGTAAAATGGTATCATCATAAACTCAATCATCAGTCTATAATAAGTTCGATAGGCTAATTCAGAATCTTTGGAAAATGATTCTAAAGTTAGTGACGATAGATAAATTCGCGATGACACTGAAATACTGATGAATTCATCAAGCTCAAGTGCTTTTGGAACATATCTCTCTATGCGTTCTTCATCATTCATCTCAACTGATAAAACTGCAAGGTTAACCAAGTTCTTCGGCGAAGCGTTTAAATTGTAAAAAAATTCGGCCATCTGTAAACGTAAAAGAAACCCTAGAAAACCAGTAATTAGTAGAATGACAATAATTACGAACGTATACTTAATTGCTTTCATAATTTTACTTTTTGCTTTCATATGTTTATCCTCAATAAATGATATCTATACCAATTTTGATAAGTCGCTTCACGGAGTTTACACCAAAAACACCGTAATGTGCTTCTCTGTCCCACCAAAGCATATGATTAACAATTTCATCTTGTCTTTCCGCTGAAATTTCATTCCAGTGCTTATTCTTTAAATCAAAGTGGACCGCAGTGTAATATTCGTAATTATTCTTACATCTTTCTTTATACGTTACATCTTGTTCGACATAATTACCAATAAATGGCACTAGATCCGCTTCGGAATCTGAACCTGCAATAAACATATTTTCAGTGTGTATTCTTCGATTCACTCTATTATCTTCAATCGACACTGGAATCTCTCTTCCAAATCTTACAGTATGAAAAAACTTTGATAATATATCGTATAAGCCATTTAAAATAGAATCAATAAAGTTCGTACCACTTGGATCCGAGCGATTGATCGGTTGATTGCCACAATAAGCATAGACATTATTGCCAGAGAATCCCTGACCGGTTGACACAAAGATATCCGCATTGATAAACCGTTTGATGGAAGGATCNNCGGTGATGCTGATGGGTTTGCCCCAAGAGTCATAGGTATACTTAACGACCTCAGTTCCCGATGCATCGATCAGTCCGGTGATATCGCCCTGTCCGTTGCGTGTATAGAAATACGGTGTGCCATTGAGACTGAAGGAGACCAACTGACCCCGGCTGTCATAACTATAGTGTAACGTATCGGACCCTGTGGTTTCAAGGATTACTTTTCCACCTTCCAACACATAATCTGTTATGACCCCGTTGACCACTTTGCGCGTCCGGATGCCGGACTCATTATAGGTATATACGGCATTCAGGTTGGTATCCGTGATCTGGGCCAGTTGCCTTCCGGCCTGCCAGCTGTAACTTCTTGTCTTATAGGAAAGCAGGTTGCCATTGGCATCATAAGTAAGGCCATCACTGCCGATGCTGGTCAGCTGGTCTTTCCATGCACTGCCATAGGTATAAACGACGGTAGAGGTCGGATTTACCAGAGTTCCGGTGGTGTAGGCATACTCCTTCACTTCTTTCAGGTTTCCGCCCACATCATATTGGTAGGTGATGCTCTTATTGAGCAACNNGTGATGTTGCCATTGGCATCGACCTGGTAGGTGGTCGTAGTTGATCCGCTGCGATAAGAGTCTAGCACATGGGAACTGCTACCGGTGGAAGGATGGGTTTTATAGGTCAGTGCGGTGGTATACGGCGTAGCGGTATTTAACGATGTCCCACTCAGCCTTCCCAACA